>JAZUPL010000014.1:0-13259 GCA_045605175.1 Eubacteriales bacterium
AAAGTGTATTAACGAGATCTCTGCACAACCATTGGGTTTTCCCAATAGTTCATGCTCGAAATTTCATGTTGTTCAATTTTCAATGATCGATGCACCAAAGCGTGTCCGCTTTTTGCGTGCTTTAGTATTATAGACTATTCAAAGAAAAATGTCAAGGGGTTTTTAAAAATTTTATTGATTTTTTGTCTATCATCAACAATTATTTCTATTCATTCTTCACAAACAGCAAAAGAGGCTTGTATTTCCTAAACAAATACGCTGTTTTTTTGCTTTTTTTGCCCCAAAAGATCTCTTTTTCTTGACATTTTTAAGATATAAACAGCGACCGCCTAACCGACGGTCGCTTCAAGAAAAACTTTTTGGATAAAAATCAATTGCCTGCGTTTATTAGCAAAACGATTATGGGGAAAAGCGCTCCTGCAAGAATATAAACTGCATTAAGTATAGTGGAAACTATACCAAACACCCTGTCCCTACCTTCGCGATAACGCCAAACAGTGGAAGAAAGTACCACGCCTACTATACCGAGCACCACGGTAGCAAGTGCAAAAATTAGCGACACAGGGATAAGAACTATAAGCGCCAACCCCTCAAACCCTTCTGCGGTGGTGAAGAAAATATGCATATCCACACTAAACGCAGCAGTAACTATAACCAAGACCGTCGCTATTATAAATATAACTATTGCGGCAACTATATGTACGATTTTGCCCGCTCCCCCTTTGCTTTTTGGGGTTTCTTGGTTCTGCAACATTGTTTCGGAATTGTCCATATCAAATCTCCTTTCCTTTGCTAATTCAAATATAACATAAACAGGAATTATTGTCAAGTATCCGTCTTTTGCGGCCACATAATAAAGCATTGCCTCGCACGCACGATATATAATTATATGGAAAGATTTCTCAAAACCTTCTTTGCGGCGCCTTTTTCCTTTCGTCTTCAAAGGTTTATCGGCAGTTTTAATATATATTTATGTACCCTTATTTCATCTATTGAATATATAATTAACGAAGAGGACTGTGCGTGCTTGATTATACACGCGACAGGTTTCGACCTCTTTTTACAAAAATATTGACAAGACAAAATCCTTGTGATATACTCAAAACAGAAGAACAAAAGGAGAAACACTATGACTCTGTGTGACGAACTATATTTTGAAATAACCGTTACCGGTGAAAAGACAGAAGTTAAGAAGTTTGTTTCCTTCCTCAAATCGGGAGGACTTGACGACTTCTTTGAAATGGATAACGAATACATTGAATATGACGACGATTTTGACTCCTGCGAGCCGGACGCCGAAACCTACATCACCTTTGTAAATGACGACATCGGTATTGGGATTGAAGAATTTGACACCTATGAATTCCTCGAAACCTTTTGCCGTGCGGGTAAGAGTCTTGATATCCGTGGCAGACTGTACGATGCAGATGACGAGGAATATTCCTTTGTCAGTTTGAAGGGCGACTCCTACTTCCTCAATGCTAAAAACATAGAGATAGAGGACGAACTCGACCAGCAGGCGAAAAAAGACGACGAAGAGTACGAATAACAGAAACAAAGCAGATGCAAAGATGCTACCTCCGAGGCGGTACTTTTGTATCTGCCTTTTCTTTTTAAGATGAAAATTGTAAATTTTTTTAACACAAGATTTCAAGGGCGATTGTCCTATTGACAAAATTCGACAAGGTCGGTATAATAAAAGTACAAAGAACGCTGAAAAAGGCATAAAATCTATAATGATTTGGAGTACATTATGAAAACCACACCACAATACCAGGGGGGCATTCAGGGCAAAAGCAAGCCGACATTCCCCTACGGATATCTCCTTATAGGACTTTTGGCGGGCTGTATCGGTGCTTGCTTCCTAACTCTTAACAATGTTTACACCTATCTTGCAATAGCGATGGGAGTGGTAATGATTGTCTTTTCACTCGTCCCCTTTGCCCAGGCTTTGCTCGATAAAAAACGCGGATTTATGTTTGTTTTCAAACTTATAATTGCTATATTGGGTATTGTTACAGGCATCATTACGCTGATAGTCCAGGCAGGGGCAATAAACATAATAGCCAACGCCCTTTACCTGATTATGATAATTGACGGCGCGTACAAGGTTGGCGCGGCAATACACTCGCACAAATTCTACCTTATTAGATTTTGGGTTATCGCGGTTATGGGTAGCCTAATACTTGTTTCCGCCTTCCTTATTTCAAAGTTTGAGGTAAATCCCGACGATCACACCGACCTTATTCATTCGATGTTGACGGGAGCGATACTTATTGCAGACGGATTTATGAACATACTCTACGCCTTCTTCCGTGGAAGTTTCATTATCCCCGACGAATACCTGCCCGAGAACAAAAAACGACTCGAAGACTCGCCCACAACCTTCGAAACAATACCGACACAAGATGGTTTGGATAGCGAGAATTCAACAGATGCCGATAGCGAGCCTACCGAGCCAACTCCCGAACCAAAGCCCCAAAAGAAAGACACCGTTCTCACTCCCCCGGTTATACAGACCTTTGATGTAGAATTTTAATGAGGATTAAGAAATAAATACGGTTGCTTGCCAATAGCGAGCAACCGTTTTTTTACTTTTGTAAACAATTATTTGCTTTTCCGTTGGTTAATTTATAGGCAAACCCCTACCCGTGTTAAATTTTAAGCCTTTGATAAAGGCTTTTGGTCAGGGTTTGGTTAGTTATACATTCCGTTGACGGAAAGGTAACTGTAAAGGTGTTCGCCGTGGTTTTGCTCTTCCTTTTGGATATGGGCGAGAGTATCACGGACTATGGGCGAGCAGAATTCAAACACACCGGTGTTATAAACGCCCGATACGTGTTTTTCCATAGAGAGCGCGTCGCGGCAAAGATAAGCATCGCTCTCCTTTTCTGCCTGGGTGCAAGAAGAGGGTGCGCCCGAATACTTGGCGCTTGCGGCGGGACTTGCGGGCGAGGGCATTGATACCTCTTCACCGTTCAAAATTCGAGTTATGGTTGAGAGATGGCTCTGTTCCGCCTTTTTAATTTCGGCAAAAATCTGTTTGAGGGCGGGGTCTTTTGCCTGACTTTCGTACTTTTCGTACTTTTCAATGCAGAGTTCCTCTTGCGCTTTGAGGTCCTTAAGGATCTCGGTTTCTTTGGTTGTTAAGGTCATTTTTAGTTTCCTCCTTTGGTTTGGTGTACCGAAATAATGCCCAACGAATAACCGATTTATTCAAAACAAAACCCTTTTGGGCAAATAATTGTTGCTTAAACCCACGGATAATAAACTTCGGTTTTACAAAGAACTTAGAGATAATTGTAAATTTTCTAAAACCCCTTTTATTTTTATTATTTTTATGTTATAATTTTATAATGCAGTATGCGTGTATTTTTTAAGTATTTTACCGAAAGGATAATCATATGAGTGAGAAATCAACCTCGCCCGATTCCTGCCGACTCAACCGTGTTGGCGGACAAGCAGTGCTTGAGGGCGTAATGATGAAGGCGGAAGAGCGCACTGTCACCTCCTGTCGCAATGAAAACGGCGAGATAGTCGTCAAGGACGGCAGTTTCGTTTCTGTCAGAAAAAAACACAAAATTCTTAATCTGCCTATAATTCGCGGATTTGTAAACTTTATAGAGATGATGGCTCTTTCCTTCAAGACTCTCGGCTTTTCGGCAGAGGTTATGGGGATTGAGGACGAAAATGATAAGAAAGATGGAAAATCTTCTACCATTGATTTTGTAATGATTCTCTCTACCCTGTTGGGTGTTCTTTTGGCTATGGGGCTGTTCTTCATACTGCCCACATTGGCGGCAGACGGAATTTCCTGGCTTTATAATCAATTTATCTCACCTGAGCCTATCCCCTCCTTTGTACTTGCAATTATTGAGGGCGTGATGAAGATAATCATTTTCTTGGTTTATCTCTCCTTGGTCTGTCTGATGCCCGATATTTATCGCACATTCCAGTATCACGGCGCGGAGCATAAATCCATAGCCTGCTTTGAGGCAGGAGATGAGTTGACACCAGAAAACGCAATGAAGCACAGGCGTTTTCACCCCCGTTGTGGCACGAGTTTTATGTTTTTGATGATACTTATCGGCATATTTGTCGGTATGTTCGTCCGTTTTATTCTCCCCGAGGAGAGCGTTTTCCCCCACCAAATACTTTACTCTCTCACGGTTTCGGGAATAAAAATTCTCTTACTCCCTCTCACTATGGGTATCGGGTATGAAATTTTGATGCTGGCAGGAAAGCACGACAACATTATAACGAGAATTATCTCCGCCCCCGGAATGTGGGTGCAACGCATCACCACGAAAGAGCCTACCCCTGATATGTTGGAGGTGGCTATCACCTCTATTAAGTGCGCTCTGCGTGACGATTTCCCCGAATTTATGGAGTTCTATAATTCCCGTGGCTGGGAAAAGAAAGCCGAGGACGGCGACGGCGAGGTTAGAGAGGGTGGCGATACTGCCAAACTCACCGAGGAAAGCGAAGCAACCGAACAAACCGAAGCAACCGAACAAAACGAAGCAACCGACATCGACTCCCCCACAACTAACGATGAAGCCGTAACAAAAGAACCTGAAATTGTCACAAAAACGGGCGAGGACGAAAAAGAGTAATGACACTTGGCGAGGCAATAAAGCGCCTGTCTGACGGCGGAATAGAGAATGCAAAGGGCGAGGCGAGAGAGATTTTTGCCCACTTTGGCGCACCGAGAGCAATGCTCGCCGACCCACGGTACGAGTGCGACAGTCAAGGAATCGAGGATGCTATATCCCGCCGACTGCAAAGAGAGCCTCTGCAATATATACTTGGCGAGGTGGAGTTTTGCCACGAGAAATACCGTGTCACTCCTGACTGTCTTATCCCAAGGCCCGACACCGAGATTCTGGTGGAATATACCTCGGCGCATCTAAAAGAGGGCGACCTTTTTGCCGACCTCTGTACGGGTAGTGGTTGCGTTGCCATTTCCACCCTGAAAGCGACAAAAAACACCTGTGCTGTGGCGGTGGATATTTCTCCTCGCGCTCTTGAGATAGCCAAGGAAAACGCAGAAACAAACGGTGTTTCTGACAGGCTCACATTTATAGAAAAAGACCTTCTTGCGGGGGGGATTGAGGGCGAGTACGATGCAATACTGTCAAACCCTCCCTATATTCGGGACGAGGTTTACCTCTCGCTTGAGGAGGAGATTTTCCACGAGCCGAAGATAGCCTTTGTGGGAGGAGATGACGGAGGTCTGTTTTATAGACGCCTCGTCCCCCTATCGCTCTCGGCACTTAAAGAAAACGGCTTTATCGCCATGGAAATCGGCTTTGACCAGGGCGAACTGCTTCGGGAATTAGCAGAGGAAAACTCCTGCGAGATAGAGATAATCAAGGACTACGGTGGCAGGGACAGAGTTGCCGTTTTAAGAATAAAGAAAAATAACGACCGCTAAAAGCGAGCCGCCGCATCAAAATTAACCCTTACCCACCCCGTCGCATAAACTGTGGCGAGGTGATGAATATGTATAGACAGGATAAACGGAAAACGGTTGCTCTAATATACGGTGGCCGTGGCGTGGAGCATCAGATTTCCTGCCTTGGCAAGTCCTATGTAGAGGGACTTATTGACAGAGAAAAATACCGGATTCTGCCGGTTTTTATTGACCAAAGCGGAAACTGGTATATCGAAAACGAAAGCAAAAAAATCCCCGCCCATTTAGTAAGGCTTGACGAGGGCGGAGGTCTTATTACAAAATGCGGCACAGAAAAAATAGACTGTGCTATTCCACTTTTACACGGTGACTTTGGAGAGGACGGAAGAATTCAAGGAGCGCTCGACGTGGTAGGGGTAAGGTACATAGGTGCATCGCATCTGTGCGGTGCTATCTGCTCGGACAAAGGCTATGCCAAGGATATTGCCCTGTCTTTGGGCATTCCCGTAGCGAGATATAAAAGAATCAGAGCAAACACCCCACTCCCTGTCCTTAAAGAAGTTTGTTTGGAATTTGGCTATCCCTTGTTTATAAAACCCACCTGTCTTGGTAGTTCGGTGGGCGCTCACGAGGTAGAGTGCGAGGGGACGCTTGAGGAAATTTTTGAAGAACTCACAAATCTCGGCACAGACCTGTTGATAGAGGAACTTGTGAAAGACAAGCGAGAACTTGAAGTAGGCTTTTTCTCCTCGGGCAAGACGAGAATTATCACTCACCCGGGCGAGCCTAAATGCGAGGGCTTTTACGGCTTTGACGAAAAGTATAGCGGAAAAACCTCGGTCCTTGCGCGCGCCAAAATCGACGAAGAAACGAGCAAAAAAATAGCCGAATACTCCCGGTTGCTTGCAGAAAGACTAAATTTAAGACATCTTGCAAGGCTTGACTTTTTCCTATTTGGCGACAGGCTTATCTTCAACGAGATTAACACCTTCCCCGGCTTTACCGAAAACAGCCTGTACCCCTGTCTTATGAAAGAGGCGGGTATCGAGCCACATAGACTTATAAATTTGATGATAGAGGACTCTCTTTCGTGATAGGGCTTTTTGATTCGGGCATGGGTGGGCACAACACCCTACGCCATTTAAGAAGTCTATACCCCGATGAGAATATTGTTCTCCTGACAGACAGAAAAAACTCGCCCTTCGGTACAAAGAGCGAGGAAGAACTTATAGAAATAATAAAACAGAATATTATAACGCTTGACGGCTTTGGTATAAGAAAAATACTCATAGGCTGTTGTACTGCCAGTGGCGTTTTTGATAGAAACTGTCACAAAATGGGGCTCACCTGCAATAAGGCAGAGGGTATAATAGAGCCTGTTATCCGCGAGGCAAGGGCGTGGAGTCAAAACGGCAGGGTCGCCGTGATTGCCACCGAGGCGAGCATTTGCTCGCACACCTTCGCTACCCACTCGTCGCATCTGCAAATCAGTGAGTTTATGACTCAACCCTTGGTTGCGATGATCGACGGAGGACTTACAGACGAGAATATCAAAGAAGGCGACAAGGAGAAAATAGAAGTTCTTCTTTCTCCATTAAAAGAGTGCGAAGCAGACGTGTTAATCCTTGGGTGTACACATTTTGGCTCGCTGAAAAAAAACATATCCGACATTGTTCGCCCCTATGGGATACTCAAGGTTATCGACTCGGCAAGGTCGGGGGCAAGAGGTTTCAGGCGACACCTCACACCGCTTTGCGAGGAGGCCATGACCTACTACCTCGATACATAAAGGGCGAATAAATCAAAGAAAAAAGACAAAAACAAGATAACAACCGTAGGGCGATGGCCGTACGGTAAATATAGAGAAAAAGGACGAAAAAATGGCAAAATACAGACGTGGAAGAATAAATGATGCAGTTGCAAAGGAGTTGGCTATCGCCCTTGGCAATGTAAGAGAGCCTAAGGTTATAGGCAATTTTGTCAGCATTACAAGAGCCGAGGTCGCTCCCGACCTTAAATATGCAACTATATACTTTTCTTGTATAGGCGACTCGGATGAGGCGGGCGAGGGGCTCGTAAAATGCACGGGAATGCTCCGTCACCATCTGGCTGTAACGCTTAATTTAAGAATAACACCAGAACTTCACTTTGTGAAGGACGGCTCAATCGAACACGGCGCAAAAATAGCCCGTCTGCTCGAAGAAATTAAGAGCGAGAAAAAGGACGACGAAAACGAGTGACAAGAGGAATGCTGCGACATTCTTCTTATGTTGGACAAGCATTAACAAAATCAAAAATATAGAGGTGCAAAATGAAAGTAACGAAAGCCATAATCCCCGCAGCCGGTCTTGGCACAAGAATGCTCCCCATTTCCCACGCAGTACCCAAGGAGATGCTCCCCATAGTTGACCTGCCCGCAGTATTCTATCTTGTAGAGGAAGCGGTCAAGAGCGGCATCACCGATATTCTTATCATCACAAACAGGGACAAGGACGCTATGGAGGACTTCTTTGACCTCAGCGTTGAATACGGCACTGCCCTCACAGCGAAAGGCAAAACCAAAGAGGCTCAGCGCCTTTATGATATTGCAAATATGGCAAACGTGTTCTTCCTCCGCCAGAAGGAAACCAAAGGCCTCGGTCACGCAGTGGGCAGAGCGCGTAGTTTCGTCGGGAACGAGCCCTTCGTAGTGCTTTACGGCGACGACGTTATCTTCTCCGAAGACCCCGTATGCCGTCAGATGATAGAGGTTTATGAGAAATACGGCAAACCTGTTGTAGGTGTCAAGCCCGTACCTATCAAGGACGTGCAGAAATACTGCTCGCTCAAGGTGGACAAGATTGAGGGCGAGGAGAGAGTCACCTTCTGCACCGATATGATAGAAAAGCCAAAGCCGGGCGAGGAATTTTCCAACCTATCAATTCTCGGCAGAGTGCTTCTGACTCCCGACGTATTTGACATAATAGACGCACTTACTCCCGGCGCAGGCGGAGAATACCAACTCACCGACGCTATGGCAAAAATGGCAAGAGAGGGTGGTGTATATGCCCTTGAATACATCGGCGAAAGATACGATATGGGCTCAAAATTCGGCTTCCTTAAGGCTAACGTTACCAAGGGCCTCGAACACCCCGAGTGTGGCGAAGAGTTCAGGGAATTTCTTAAATCGCTTATAGGCGAACTTTAATATGGATTTCAGAAGGGCTATACCCACCGACAGCGGTGGAATAGCAAGCATCGAGAGCGAGGTTTTCCCCGATGCTTGGAATCAAAGAGATATTACGAACCTTATATGCACCGAGGGTGGTGTATGCTTTGTCGCTATGGAGGGCGACAAAGTAGTTGCCTATGTTTTAGCGAGGCTTATCCCCCCCGAATGCGAAATATATCGGGTGGCGGTACTGCCCGAGTACAGAAAAAGAGGCATAGCCTACCGACTTATGGACTATGCAATTAAGACCTCACGCGGCAAGGGGCTTGAAATAGTCTTCCTTGAGGTCAGGGAATCTAACCTACCCGCGGTAAAACTCTACGAGGCCTACGGCTTTAAGAGAATTGGCCTACGTAAAAATTACTACAAAAACCCCACCGAGAATGCTGTGCTTATGCTATACGGCAATAGCGCCGACCTTGGCGAGGTGTGACGGAGAAAGATGAACATACTTGCCTTTGAAAGTTCCTGTGACGAAACCTCCTGTGCGGTGGTTTGTCGAGAGGGCGACCGTTTTACTATAAAATCGAATATAATAGCCAGCCAGGTTGATACCCACCGCCTCTACGGTGGAGTCGTGCCGGAGATAGCCAGCCGTGCCCACATCGAGGCGATAAGCAACATCACCTACGAGGCAATGGAAGAGGCAGGGGTCACTATGGATGACATCGATGCCGTGGCAGTTACGGCAAACCCGGGGCTTATCGGCGCTCTTCTTGTCGGAGTGAGTTTTGCAAAGGCTCTCGCAATAGCGAATAACAAGCCGCTTATCCCCGTTGACCACATAAAGGGGCATATAGCCTCCGCTTATCTTGGGGACGAGCAACCAAAGCCACCATTTATTGCCTTAGTAGTTTCGGGAGGACACACCGCTATTTACCACGTGGGAAGTTACACGAAAAAGACGGTAATCGGCACTACCCGTGACGATGCAATAGGCGAGGCGTTTGACAAAATTGGCAGGGTGATAGGAATACCCTACCCCGCGGGACGTGGCTTTGACGCCCTTTCTACCGAGGGCTTTATCGAGGCGACGGGAAGCCCCACGGATTACTATAAAAAATACAAGCGAAGCGAAGCGTATAAAAATCCTGATATGGCCCTGCCCTCCCCTGCAGTAAAGGACGATAGTCTGGACTTCTCCTTCTCCGGGCTTAAAACCGCGGCAATAAACCTCATTCACCGCTACGAGCAAAGAGGAATAGAACTGCCACGGGCGCTCTTTGCAGCAAGATACACCTACGAGGCGGTGGAAGCGGTGGCGAAGAAGTTGGGCACAGCCCTTGACAGATACCCCGGGTGCGACCTGGTGGTTGCGGGCGGAGTTGCAGCAAACTCACACCTAAGGCGCAGACTTTCGGAACTCTCAGCGGCAAAGCATATAAAACTTTTTATCCCTCCCGTTTCGCTCTCGGGCGACAATGCCGCAATGATAGGCGCACAGGGTTACTATGACTTCCTTGCGGGTAGCCGTGCCGACTCAAGACTTAACGCCTCGGCATGCGACAGCGAGGATTAAAGAAAAAATAAAGCAAACCCCTAAATCGATAAAACGAATAAGGACTTACATAAAGAGGGACGCAACAATGGAAAGAATAGATAAAGTAGTCGGAACTTTTGATAGAAAGGTGCAAGAGGCAAAGGCCGCGATACCCGACGCAGTAAAAAAAAGATTGCCAAGATATCACAGATATTTAGGCGACCTGCTTCGCGAGGGACGTGGACGCATATCAAGCAAAGAGTTGTCAGAGATGATGAACGTCACAGCCTCGCAGATAAGACAAGACCTCAACTGCTTTGGTGGCTTTGGTCAACAGGGCTACGGTTATAATATAAAATATCTTCACGGAAAAATCAGCGAATTGCTCGGCACCGAGGAGGGCTACAAGGCTATAATTGTCGGTGCAGGAAACCTGGGCAAGGCTCTGGCGGCAACGCATATGTTCGAGCGTAGAGGCGTTGAAAGAATCGCTATGTTCGACATTGACGAGGAAAAAGTAGGCAAGTCTATATACGGCTTACCCGTCTTTGACACCAAGGACCTCTATGAGTTTTGCAAGAGAGAGAGGGTGGATATAGGCGTTCTCACCGTACCAAAGGAGGCAGCATACGAGGTGGCTATGACTATGTCACGTGCCGGTGTCAAGGGAATATGGAACTTTGCCAATATGGAACTCAATCTGCCTGATGATGACACGATAGTAGAAAACATTCACCTCGGTGACTCCCTGCTCTCGCTATGTTATGAAATAAAATCGAGTAGCGAGGTAAAAGAGGACTAATGGCTAATTTTTATAGCGTTAATTTCGCACGCCTTGCCACTTCGGACGCCATTTTAGAGGCAAGTGCCGAGGAACTGCGAGTTCTTTTGGCTATTATCGCCCTTGGAGAAAGGCCTGTAACCAACGAGTTCCTCTCGGAAAAATGCAAAGTTTCGTTGACACGGGTGAGCGCCGCTATCTCCCTGTGGACGGCGAGCGAAATTTTAGAAAGCGACACTTGCTCTTTGGTTATCGACGACCCGTGGACGAAGAGCGACGAAAGCCCCATTTTAGCCGAGAGCAAAAGCGAACTTGCCGAGAGTATTCGCGACACAGGTATCGCCGATATGATAAACGAATGCACAAGAATGATGAAAAAGGCGGCCCTCAACACCCCGGATATTGAGAGGCTAACCACCCTTGTCACCGAAGAAGGATTAAGCCCAGAGTATGTGCTTGCTTTGGCGGCGCATCTTGCCCCGAAGAAAGAGGGCAGGTTAAACCTTACCGCACTGCGTATTTCACGCAAGGCAAAAGAACTTGTAAAAGAAGGTATCACCTCGCTTGATGAACTTACAGCCTATATAGAAGAAAAAGAGGGTGTTGAACCCTGGGAAATCGAAATTTGCAGGATAGTTCACAGAGAAAATATATACTTAAGCAAGCAGGAAAAGAAATATTTTGACTGTTGGGTAAACCAATACGGCTTTGGTATGGATATTATAGCCGAGGCGTTTGATATCTGCAACGAAAATGTTCACAAGTACATATGCAGTTATATGAACACAATTATTCGGTCCTGGTTTGAATCAGGGTGCATAACCCTCGAACAGTGCCAACAGGATAGAGAGAAAAACCGTGAACTATACAAGAAAAAGGCTGAAACCGCCCTGCGTGGAAGAAAGAAAAAAGATACCGAATCCGATACCCCAAAATATGCCGTTTTTGATGCCGATGACGTGCTCATGAGTGCGCTCACTCGCAGTTACGGCGAGGAAGAATAAGAGGTAATTATGTATTCAAGACAGAATTATACCGAGGCTCTCGACGAAATACGGGAGCGCAGACAAAACGCACAGAGAGAGGCAGAGGCTCGCAACCTCGAACTCATGCTGAAATACCCCGAAATCAAGAGGATAGATGACGAACTTCGTAACACGGGGCTCGCCCTCTTTGGTGCTGCCTGCCGCGGTGAGGACATCACCCCCATTCGTGAGCGCAACGAGGAATTGATGGCAAACAGGCGTGCCCTTCTTATTAGCATAGGTCTGCCCGCCGACTACACCGAGCCACAGTATGTCTGCAAGAAGTGTTCTGACACCGGCTTTGTAGATGTGAAAATGTGCTCCTGCCTGCGTGGTCTTCTTATAAAAAAGAATATCTATTCCTCGGGAATGGGCAGGCTTATCGACCGCCAGTCCTTCGACAACTTTGACCTTGAATGGTACAAGGACGATGAAGAAAACTACAAGAGAATGAAAGCCAACCTGCGTATAGCCAAAACCTATGTATTGGGCTTCCCACAAAAGAGAGGCAACCTCCTTCTTCTTGGCACAACAGGTACGGGCAAAACCCATATCTCCACCTCGATAGCCAGGGGAATTATTGAGCAGGGATACGATGTTCTTTACGACTCGGCACAGAATATTATTTCCGACTTTACCGATGACCAATACCGCCGCTCTGGAAGCGAGCCAAAGGCGGACAAGTACCTCGAATGCGACCTGCTTATTATCGACGACCTGGGCGCAGAATTCTCAAACCAAATGACGCTCTCGATTCTATACAATCTGCTTAATACCAGGCAAAACAGAGGGCTTGCCACCATAATCTCCACCAACCTCACGGCGAAGGAGCTGGCGGGTCGCTACGAGGGCAGAATTTACTCCCGTATAGTCGGCTCGGACTATACTCCCATGTTATTCACGGGCAAAGACCACCGAGTGCAAGAGTAAGTCTTTTGTCACACTCTTATACCGAAAAATTATAAACAACTTTTATAGCGACAGGTTATAAATTCGCTATATGAAAACAAATTATAAAGTAACTATATAAAACAAATTCTAAATCTGCTTTATAGTGGTAAATTTCCTAAAAAGTAGGGGCTGAGTAATTAAGAATTCAGATGTACCAAGGGCTTTTGGGACTTTTGGGGCAAAAAATCTGAATTCTTATAGCGAAGTGCCTTTGGGGCTCGCTTGATTTAGAGCAGAAATCGTCGGCTGACGAACGATAGCCGTACAAAAGTACGGCGAGCGAGGAAACGGCGATAGAATAATAACACCATAAAATGAAGGAAACCGGTGGTTTTCAACCTTAATTTTCTTCAAACTTGTAAAAAACACAACCGAGGTGCTGCGTAATACAACAC
>JAZUPL010000015.1:0-3671 GCA_045605175.1 Eubacteriales bacterium
TGAGCAGGGATACCGACAATTTGAGTTATAGAAATGTTAAATGCATTTGAAACAAACAACATGCCCCCCACTATTGCCACTACAACATAGAGAATATTTCCTATGTTATTAAGTATTGGCATAAGGGTGTTGGCATACTTGTTGGCACGCTCTGCCTCTTTGAAGAGTTCATTATTTACACGGTCAAAGTCCTCTTTTGTAGCCGACTCGTGGCAGAACACCTTTACCACTCTTTGTCCGTGCATCATCTCCTCGATGTAGCCCTCGGTTTTGCCCATTGCTATCTGCTGACGGACAAAGTGCTTTGCCGAGCCACCGCCAATTTTTCCTGTGACAAGGAGCATACACATTACGCCTCCTATGACAACAAGAGTCATCCAAACCGAGAAGTAAAGCATTATGGAGATAAGGACTATTATAGTCACCGAGGAAATCAAAAGTTGGGGCAAACTTTGGGATATAAGTTGGCGAAGGGTGTCGATATCGTTGGTATAATAGGACATTATATCGCCGTGGTTGTGGGTATCAAAATACTTGATAGGAAGCCCTTGCATCTTGGAAAACATCTTGTCGCGGAACTTTTTAAGTGTACCCTGGGTTATTATCGCCATAAGTTGGTTGTATGTGAAGGCGGAAATGAGAGATACAACATAAATACATCCAAGAGTCACTACAATGCGTATAATTTCGGGGGCAACGCCTGCCCAATCCCCTGTAGGATATGCCTCTTCTACCAATGCAAACACCTGTTGCATAAATATAGAGGGCATGGAGGATACGACAGCGGTAAAGAGAATGCAGATAATGGTAAAGGGCAGAAGAACGGGATAGAAGGAGAATACGCTTTTAAGAACCCTTGCAAGCGTTCCCTTTTTTGCCTTTGGTCTTGGTTTTCCCATAGGTCTTGGCATTATTCTTCACCTCCCTTGTTGATCTGCGAGGTGTAGATCTCGCGATAGATATCACAGTTTTGCACAAGTTCATCGTGAGTGCCTACGGCATAAATTTTTCCACCGTCGAGGACTACAATTCTGTCCGCCTCCTGAACAGAGGAAATGCGCTGGGCAATTATTATCTTAGTGGTAGAGGGGATATACTCGCTCATTGCCTTGCGAATCATGGCATCAGTGCGAGTGTCAACCGCGCTCGTAGAGTCGTCAAGAATGAGTATTTTGGGCTTTTTTAGAAGCGCTCTTGCGATACAGAGCCTCTGCTTTTGCCCACCCGAAACGTTTGCTCCACCCTGCTCTATGTAGGTGTCATAACCGTCGGGGAAGGTTGAGATAAATTCATCCGCACAGGCAAGACGGCACGCCTCGACCATTTCCTCGTCGGTGGCGTTTGGGTTGCCCCAACGGAGATTATCCTTTATACTGCCGGAAAACAGTACGTTCTTCTGCAAAACCACTGCAACGTTATTTCGAAGCACATCAAGGTCGTAGTTGCGCACATCTATTCCACCGACACGCACCACGCCCTCGGTGGCGTCGTAAAGACGGGATATAAGTTGAATAAGAGTAGATTTAGACGAGCCCGTACCACCTATAACTCCTATGGTTTCACCCGAGGCAATATGCAAATCTATATCGGAAAGGGCAAATCTTTCCGAGGTAGCAGAATACTTGAAGGACACAGAATCAAAGTCAACAGAGCCGTCGGCAACCTCTAAAACTGCATCCTCGGGGGATATTATGGTAGAACTCTCATCAAGCACCTCGCATATACGGCGAGCGCTCTCGGCAGACATCGTTATCATAACAAAAATCATAGAGAGCATCATAAGGCTCGACAAAATCATAAAGCCGTAGGTCAAAAGCGCAGACATCTGCCCCATTTGCAGGTCAATGCCCTTGCTTGATATTACAGTATAAGAGCCAAAAGAGAGGACGAACACCATAATTATATTAAGGCATAGTTGCATTATCGGGTTGTTGAGAGCAAGGATGCGCTCTGCCTTGGTGAAGTCCTTCGCAACGTCCTCGGAGGCGGTGCCAAACTTGGTCTTCTCGTACTCTTCCCTAACAAAAGACTTTACAACACGCATACCCTTTACATTTTCCTGTACCGAGGCATTAAGGTTATCGTATTTCTTAAACACTTTTCTGAAAAGGGGCATCGCTCTTGTGGCAACAAAGATAAGCGCACCACCGAGAATGGGAATAACGCATATGAATATCCATGCCATATTGCCACCCATTACGAATGCCATTACTATGGCAAAGATAAACATAAAGGGGGAACGAATTGCCGTACGAATTATCATCATAAACGCCATTTGAACGTTGCTGACGTCTGTGGTAAGACGGGTAACGAGCGAAGATGTAGAAAAACGGTCGATGTTCTCAAAGGAGAAGTCCTGCACCGAATAGAACATATCACGACGAAGATTTCGAGCAAATCCACAGGCGGCAGTAGAACAGGTCAGGCCCGCAAGTCCACCGAAGGTGAGCGATAGGAGAGCGAGCACTACCACAACACCGCCGAATTTCAAAATTGTTGTTATATCCGAGGTTTTTTCATACTGGTTTACAAGTTCAGCGATAACCAAAGGAATTAAACATTCAAGAATCACCTCAAAGAATACAAGAATAGGAGTTAAAATCGCAGGTTTCTTGAACTCTCCGACACGTTTTGCAAGAGTTTTTAGCATTTGTTTCCTTTCTCTGCCATAGGCAATAATATAAAAATTTCTTATCCCTTATTGTAGCACTTTATTGCAAAAAAGTCAATGAATTAATTATGAACTTCATATTTCTATAAATTTTACATAATATTACTATTGACAAAATCTTTAGTTTGTGGTAATATATCATTTGTATATGCTTTAGAACAAAGCAATTTGGGTATTTGCCCTTACTTTTTATGGAGGATAAAATGGACGACGACGCGGACGCGGACACTTGTCACTGTTTCGCTTGTATTTCATAGTTTAATAGGCTTAGACATACTCGTGGGTATGACTATGCCTTTTTTTGCTGTTTTTCATAAATTGTAGTAAATGCTCACTATTTTAAGAGAAAATATTTTTTTGAGAGGTTATAAAACAAAACTATTATGGACTCACATCATTTAATTATGCTGGTTGTCATCGTATTCTGTGTGATTATGTCTGCCTACTTTTCGGCTACCGAAACGGCATTCTCCGCCTTTAACAGAATTCGAGTAAAGAACTTGGCAGAAAAGGGCGACAAAAAAGCGGCAAAGGTTCTAAAACTTGCCGACAACTACGACACGCTCATATCAACCATTCTTATAGGTAACAACATAGTTAATATTCTTGCTTCTTCTTTGGCTACGGTGCTCTTCTTTGATCTGCTTATCAAGACCGGTGCTAAAGACTGGAGCACCACAATATCTACCATCGTAATGACTCTTGTGGTACTTACTTTTGGCGAGATTATTCCCAAGTCGCTGGCAAAACTTATGCCTGAGAAGTTTGCGATGTTCTCTGCCCCGCTTATCGGTCTGTTGGTTGTAGTATTCACACCGTTCTCCTTCTTGTTTAAGAAGTTGCAAAATCTTCTTGGCAAACTCGCAAAGAATGACGAAGAACAAGGTATGACCGAGGAAGAATTGGTTTCTATTATCGAGGAGGCAGAGGAAAGCGGAGATATCGACGAGGACGAGTCTACACTTATCAAGAGTGCAATCGAGTTCAACGACCTTGAGGT
>JAZUPL010000016.1:0-33165 GCA_045605175.1 Eubacteriales bacterium
ACTAACCGAGTCGGTGTCAAGGGTGTAGTCGATTGCTCTTATTCCGAGGCGCTGTCCCTTTTCGTCAAAAACCGCGGCCTTCAACGAGGTTGTTCCAATATCTATACCAAGATACTTTTTTATACAAATCGCCTCCCTTAATAAAAGATTTTTAAATAAATCATATTCTGCCTCTCTAATCCTATCACAAAATGCAGGCTTTGTCAATAAATTTGGTAGTTTTTCGATAGATTTACAAGAATAACAAATTCAGCACTTGTCTTTTTTGTATATATGTGCTATAATTATTTCGCAAAAGAAGATTTTAGCATATTTTGCTTTGCCGCGAGGGGTGTTTTTGTATTTGTACGCATCGGGTCAAATATTATACAAATCGTGCTCGATTTTATACACATTCCCATCTGAAATATTATATAATGTACACAGAAGTGTTCTTTTGGTGAAAAAATGAATGGTTTTGGTAAAACAGAATTTCCCATTGTTATAAATTCGCTCTCTTCTATTCATTATTTTGAATTTGACGATAGTTTTATTGACGTGCTTGAATCTCACGCACAGTGGGAACTTGTATATATTGACAGAGGCGAGTGCGAAATTGTTGCTGACGAAAATACCTTTGTATTAAAGCAGGGCGAACTTTATTTTCACAAGCCGGGCGAGGAGCATATGCTGAAAATTATGAAAGGGGTAGCCCCTAACATTTTCATTATGACCTTTACCTCGGATTCGGTGGCTATGTGTTATTTTGAAAACAAAAAGTTCGTAGCGTCAATGGCAACCAAGCAGCATATCGCCGCTATACTTCACGAGGCGTCAAACACCTTCGAACTTCCTTTTAATAATCCGGTTATGCAAAGTCTTACCCCAAAGACTGAAAACGCGCTATGGGGCGGGGAACAAACGGTTATACTTAGGCTTGAACTTATGCTTATTGATATAATCCGCGAAAATCAGGACTACATATCAAGCCGAAAGATGTTCCATTCAAAAGAGATAATCAACGACCCCTTCGTTATTCGCATTGTAGAATTTATGGATAAACACCTTTATTCGAAGTTTACCCTTGACGACCTTGTGCGAGAGTTTTCCTTTGGAAAATCCTATATTTCACGGTATTTTTCGAAGGTGTGCGGTTGCTCGGTTATCGATTATTTCAATATGATGAAGATTAACGAGGCAAAGCGGCTCATAAGGGAAACGAATTACAACTTCTTTGAAATTTCCGAAAGACTTGCCTTTTCCAATTCTCATTACTTTTCTACCTTATTTAGAAAACATACGGGAATGACTCCGAGCCAATATAAAAAATCCTGTAAAATAAATTGAGGAGGGTAACAATGAAAACCGCAATAATAAATGCTAACATAGTAATGCCCGACTATATGATAAGAGGCGGCGTACTTGTATTCGAGGACGGAAAGATACTCGATTTTGGCAAAAAGATTGACACTGAAGGTATGGAAATCATAGATGCAGAGGGCGCTTATGTCGGTCCTGGACTTATCGATATACATACCCACTCGGACGGCGAAACCTTCTTTAACGAGGACCCTATAAGAGTGGCAAAAACCCTGCTTGCTCACGGTGTTACCGATGTTTTGCCTGCACTTTATTTCAATATGAACGCCGACCAACTGGTAGAGGCTATTGCGATTGTGCGTGAGGCTATGAACTCCGGCGAGGCTGACAACATCATAGGTCTTTATATGGAGGCTCCCTATCTTAACCCCAAGTTTGGTTGCAACCGTGAAAACAACCCTTGGAAGGATGTGGTTTCTAAGGATAAATTCCAAAAGGTCGTTGATTCCGCCTACGATATTGCAAAGGTGTGGTGTCTTGCCCCCGAGCGTGAGAACATTCTTGAGTTTGTTCAGTATGTTAAGTCAAAGAATCCCGCGGCGGTATTCTCGGTTGCGCACAGCGAGGCAGAGCCGTATCAGATAGAAGCGCTTATGCCCTACGGCTTGAAGATAGCCACCCACCATATGAATGCCACGGGCAGAATAGAGAAATATCCCGAGTGCAGAAGTGCCTGCGTTGATGAAACTGCACTCTATAACGACACCATTTACACCGAACTTATTTGCGACAAGGTCGGCATACACGTTGAGCCTTATCTTTTAAGACTTATAAAGAAAATCAAAGGTGATGATAAAATCATTCTTATTGCCGACGCCTTCGTTGACCACGGTCCTGTTCCCGAAGGATACGAGGGGGCAGATGATATCAACTTTGACTTTAGTGGCGAGATAGCGGGAAGCAAGATGATACTCGACGGCTCTTGCAGAAATATGATGTTCCACACAGGCGCATCGCTCTGCCAGGTATTCAAGTATGCATCCACCAACCCCGCAAGAGCGCTCTCGCTCACCGACAGGGGCGAGATAAGAGTTGGCAATGTGGCAAACCTCTTGATAGTTGATGCCGAGTTCAATATTAAAACGGTTATACTTAACGGTAAAACAATAAATTAAAACAATAATATAAAGGAGAAAAAGCAATGTACGATTTCATTACAGATCCCGCTACCAAATTTAATTTCCAGCCGGCTGATTTCGTTCCTTTCAAGGATAAGGCTGTTTGCGATTACGTTCGCAGCCTCAGCGGCAAGGATCTTGAAAAGCGCGAAGCATGGTGGCATCCCGAGTTCGAAGTTAAGGTTATGATGAACCCTCACCCCGTTCTCATTTCTACTCTCTTCACTCGTCTTAAGGCAGCATCGGAGGCAGGAAAGTCCTTTACGATGATTCTCGGAAACCCCGAGCCCGACACCTACATTCCTCTTGCACAGCTTATCAACTACTTCAAGGTTGACTGCTCTAAGGTTCACCTTGTTGCAGAGGATGAATGGGCTGACCAGGATGGTAACATCGCTCCTATCACCTACGAGGCAGGATTTGCTCACTCGATGATCAAGTATCTCTACTACCAGATCGATCCTAAGCTTCGTATGCCTATGGAGAACGTTCACTTCCCCACCAACGCTAATATCAGGGATTACTCTAAGATAATCGATGATATCACCGAGGGAACAGGCGCAGATATCGCCTCGACATCTCCCGGATGGGCAGGACACATGGCATTCGTTGATCCTATTCCCGAATTCATCGGCTCTGGTGACATCGAGGAATGGCTCAGCCAGCCCGCACAGATCGTAACACTTCACCCCATGACAATTATGCAGAACTCTCTTAACGGTACATTCGGTCAGTCCGGTGATATCGCTAACGTTCCTCCTAAGGCTGCTACCATCGGTCCTCTTGATGTTATGCGCGCTAAGGAGCGTATCGAGGTTCACGCGCTTGCTACATGCGGTACCTTCTCCTCCTGGCAGAGAATGACCAGCCGTCTTTGCACACACGGTCCTATCACTCCTTATCTTCCCAGCACTATGCTTCAGACAAAGAAGACCCAGGTTTATATTTCCGAAGAACTTGCTGCTCCCTTCGAGTGCTGGGAGAAGGTTGGCTATTAATTCTTGCTATAAAAGGCTTGAAAAAAGCAAAACAGCTTAATATCCAAGCATTAAAATAGCGTAATACCCAAACCCAAAAACATAAAAACACCCCCTCGGCGTGGCTAAACTCTCGCCGAGGGGGTTATTCTATCGATAAGTACAAAAATCTGTCATACATAACGGAAGAGGGCTGAAATCACCGTACAATGAGTGTATATTATCCGAAATCTGCTTTCTTAATTAGGCTATTTTTTAGTCTATGAGTTGCTAAGGTTAAAAAAATATGATATAATATTCAGTATCTAAATTTTCAAAACTCAACACATTTTGTAAAACGTGTTGTTCAGTTTTCTCTTTTTCGGTGGTATTATAAAGACACAAAAACGAAAAGGAGAAATTAAAATGAACACAGACAGAATTTACGCAGAATCTATCGCCAAAGAGTACGCCCCCAAGGATAATTCCAAAATCATCGCACTTCGCAAACTTGATGCAAAGGCAAAAATGCCCGCCACAATCTTCGCCTACACATTCGGTATTATTTCCTCGCTTATCGCAGGTTTTGGAATGAGCCTCGCTATGCAGGTTATAGGAGGAACGATGCTTCATATGATTTTTGGCATTGTTATCGGAATTGTAGGCTTTGCCGGGTGTGGAATCAACTATCCCATCTATAAAAAAATTCTTGAAAATGGCAAGAAAAAGTATGCGTTTGAAATCGTTGAACTTGCAAGAGAGATTAGCGAGGGTAACTAATTATTCGGAAGGGAACGTCCTATGAACAAGAACGAAAGTAAATATTTTAATACGGCAGTTAAGATGGACGAAGCCCTCATATCGCTCCTTGAAAAGAAAGCGTTTGAGTATATTACCGTTAAGGAAATATGCGACGTTGCAAGGGTTAATCGCTCCACGTTCTATCTCCATTACGAAAACACATCCGACCTTTTAAGCGAAGCAACCAGGTACATCCTTGATCGCTTTATGTCCTATTTTCATGTTGATACGCAAGGAATTTCTCATAGTTATAAGGAGAGCGAACTAAAAGATCTTATTTTTATTACGCCAGAATATCTCTCCCCCTACCTAACCTTTATCAAGGACAATAAAAGTCTTTTCAAGACCTCTATTAAGCACCTTGGAACAATGGGGTTTTATGAAATATACAAAAAAATGTTCCAATATATTTTTGAGCCGATACTGATACGGTTTCATTATTCCGTTGTTGATCGCGAATATGTTGTAAAGTTTTATTTGTCGGGCATTACCGCCATAGTGGTAGAATGGCTCGATAAAAACTGTTCTGACAGTATAGAAGACATCATTCGAATAATCACCCTTTGTATTTTGGGGAAGAATGATGAAAATAGATAGAACACTAAAACTCGCTTTTGCCAGTCTGATATTTAATATGGCTTTCGGTGCCTACCACATCGTATTTGGGATATTAAATCACTCTTGGTGGCTTTTTACAATAGGTGTTTACTATGACATTTTAAGCGTAATTCGCTTTGTCATTCTTCAATCAAAGGATAATAATTTGTTTACCGCGAGATTTACCGGTGGTATGCTTATGGTGCTATCTTTGCCTCTCGTTGGCACGGTCGTCCTCTCGTTTGTGGAGGATAGGGGTACTGTATTTCATTTGATAGTTATGCTTGCCATTGCCGTGTATGCTTTTACAAAAATAACGCTTGCTACGGTAAACTGGGTAAAATCGAGAAAAAGCAAATCTCTAAAACTGATTATGCTCCGAAACATATCTTTTGCAGATGCCTTTGTGTCCATATTCTCGTTGCAACGCTCGATGCTTGTATCCTTCGAGGGAATGACGAAAACAGAAATACAGATAATGAACCTTGCCACAGGCTCTGCCGTTTGCATTATAGTTTTTTTGCTCGGCTTAATCTTATTCGTAAAAGCAGGTAATCAATTTAATCAATAACGTGTTTAGCGATAGAAAAGCACTACACCGGGGCGGGGTGTAGTGCTTTTCTTGTAGCCTTTAGCGAAAACTAATCGTCTGCTTTAGTGGTGGTATGTTTATTTAAGTTTACCAAGTTTTGAAGTATTTGCAATTACTATAAGAGTGGTTTCTGCGTCAAGAAGTTGTTCGGGATTGATATTGACATTTACCGTTTCACCTTTTTTGATAGCAATAATGTTAATTCCATATTTTTTTCTAAGATTGAGTTCGATAAGGTTTTTTCCGCACCACTCACGCTTTACGTCTATCTCGACTATTGAGACCTCTTTTGAAAGAGAAATCATATCAATAAATCCGGAACTTAAGAGGTTTTTGGCAAGGCGTATACCAGACTCGTTTTCGGGGAATACCACCTTATCTGCACCTACGCGAAGCAATATTTTTTGGTGCATTTCATTTGCACATTTTGCGATAACGGTGCTAACTCCCGCCTCTTTACATAGTGTAACTGCCATTACGCTTGCTTCAAGGTTGCTTGCCATACAGACGATTACCGTATCAACGCTTCCTATTCCAAGGCGAGATATAACCTCCGGATCGGTTACATCTGCACATTTGCATACAGGTAGATACGCCGCAGCATCGTTGACGAGTTTTTGCTCGGTATCAACAGCGATGACCTCCATACCGTTTTCCACGAGTTCTCTTGCTACCGCCGTACCATATCGACCAAGTCCAAATACTGCGTAAGTTTTCTTTAATTCCATATAATATCTCCTTTATCCTATGCTGATTTCTTCCGTAGGCTCGGAAATGACATTTTGACTTTCATTTTTGCTACCCAGAGCAACCGCCAAAGATATGGGGCCAACTCTGCCGAAATACATAGTTATTATGATAATAAGTTTTCCAAATGCGTTGAGCGTTGGTGTGAAGTTTCTCGAAAGACCAACCGTGGCAGCCGCACTGACGGTTTCGTAAACCATATCAATAGCAGAAGCATCGTTCGTTGCCATCAGTAGTATAGCAGAGGTGACACAAATTGCCAAGAAAGCCACGACCACGGCAACAGCCTTTTTTATTGATTCTTCTGAAACACGCCTGCCAAACAGGGTTGCACTATTCCTGTTTCTTATGGTAGAAACAGCCGAGCAAACCAAAATGGCAACAGTAACGGTTTTAATACCGCCCGCTGTTCCTACGGGAGAGCCGCCAATAAGCATCAAAATAATAGATGTAAGTGTTGAGGCGTTTGTTAGATTTTCTTGTGGAATAGAGGCAAAACCTGCCGTTCTTGTGGTCACCGACTGGAATAGGGAAACTTGAATTTTGTCAAAAACAGACATCTCTCCTATGGTCAAAGGGTTGTTGTATTCGAAAATAAAAATAAGTATTCCTCCTATGAGGATAAGACCTGCCGTAAAGGTAATGGCGATTTTGCTATGCAAAGTCAAATGCCTGAATATTTTTCTGTTTTTTGAAGAGCGACTTTTGACTACACGAAGCACGTCCCACCATACGATGTAGCCGAGTCCTCCGAGAATAATGAGCAGAGAGGTAACAAGATTTATCAAGGGGTTTGTAGCATAATTGCAAAGGCTGTTTTCTGCGATTATATCAATTCCCGCATTACAGAAAGCGGACACGGAATTGAATACCGATATCCAGATGCCTTTTGCACCAAATTCGGGAACAAATACGAACATATACAAAATAGCACCGACACCCTCGATTGTCAGCGTGCCGACAAGGACGTTCTTTACGAACTTCGTAAGTCCTGACATTGTGTTGAGGTTAAAGGCGTCTTGAATAAGTAATCGGTCGCCGATACCCATTTTTTTGTTAAGCATCAGCATAAGTCCCGACATAATAGTAATTATTCCAAGACCGCCTATTTGTATAAGAAACAGAATAACAATTTGTCCAAATATACTCCAAGTGGACACCGTCGGGAGTGTAACGAGTCCGGTTACGCAGGTGGATGTAGTCGAGGTGAACAACGCATCGAGATACGGCACGGCAACTCCATTGCCCGAACTTATAGGCAATGCAAGAAGTACACTTCCTATAAGAATTGCAACGAGGAAACTTAGTAGTATAATTTGTGTTGTAGATAATGAGATTTTTTTATTCTTAAGCATAAAACATTTCCCCAAAAAACATAAAGGAACCAACGTCCTCTGCAGTCAGCTGGTTCCTTTAATATCATTGATTTTCTTAGAGTATAGCACATTTTCCTTTTGTTGTCAAGGTTATGTAAAATATTTACTTACCTAACAAGGGATTAAAGGTCGGGCGATTCGGGGAAAAACGACCGAATTTGCACAAATATCGCACCCGTGTTAAATTAAACGCGAAAGTTACTCCTTTTCAATGACCTTTCTCTGCCAGGACATCTTTCCACATTTGGGGCATCTCATATATCTTGTTCTGCAAATATGCATCGCCAAATTGACGGATTTGAATGTTGGGACATACCTGTGGTTACAGTGACGGCACTCGTAGTATCCTGCCACCTGTTCAATTCGCAAGGCATAAAAGCACCCTGCCACAAACAGTACGAAACCAAACACTATCAAACCAACCCTTAGCCACACCTCCATCTCTACAAAGGCGGCAATC
Organism: Eubacteriales bacterium; assembly: GCA_045605175.1. Lineage (GTDB taxonomy): Bacteria > Bacillota > Clostridia > Oscillospirales > CAG-272 > UBA1740. The sequence goes on from JAZUPL010000016.1 coordinate 8,007, forward strand.
ATTATCAAGGCTAAAAGAACTATCACCGACGTAATTCCGATAAATATTTCAAGTCCGAGCAATCTTTTGTCCGCTTCTTCTTTTTCCTTTACCATTTCGAGTAATTTGCTTTCCATTTCTTTGTTGTAGTTTTCCATTTCAACTACCTCCCCACTTAATAAATCATTTACTGTAATTTTTAACACCGTGCAAAGCTCAAGCATAATCGAGGAGTCGGGCATCGCCCTGCCGGTTTCCCACTTTGAAACCGCCCTGTCTGTGATGTTCAGTTTTTCTGCCAGTTGCATCTGTGTCAAATTTTCCTGTTTTCTTCGCTCGGCAATAAATCTTCCGATTTTAACCTGGTCCATACTCTGCCTCCTTTCGCTTTCATTATAATCATACCGCAAGTCAAAAACAACATACCAACGGTTGAATGTGGGGGAATCAACCAACGGTGTAGCACAATTTGACAAGTAATGTTTACAAATATCTGTTGTATAAGTCAATCTCTTGTTTATACCCGACTTATTTTAACATAATGATATGAATTTTACAAGTTGACTACAACCCAAAAAGTATATTAGGGCAGATTAATATAGTTTTCAAGCAATTTAATGTGCCCAAAGCAAATTGACAAACCAACTATAATTTGTCTATTCCCAACAATTTATTAAGATACTTTGATGTCAATAATGGTATGTCACCGATGATCGCTGCTGTTTTCTCATTCAAAACGTCTATGGCTTCACATAACATATTATATTTTTGAACCAATTCAAAACGATACTGCTCGCCCCCCCATGGTACAACTGCATCTAAGAAAGCACTCTTTTTGGTCCTAACACGATTAGTAGTACCTTTGGATTTTTCCTGCATTAAATCCGTAAATAGTGCACTTGAAAAATACATCATTAAAAACTGCCGATCAATTGCTGACAGCCCCGCTAATTGAATTACAGGGAAATCTGCCGTTACAATTCCTCCGTCGAGCTCTTCTGGCACGAACGCTATGGCTCCAGATTTAACATCGATTTTAGAATAAAGAAGGTCAGTCTTTTTCACCAAAAACTGCTTGCTTTTAATATTACTACCGTCTTCCAACTTTCTTAAAGTCATGCCTTTACCATGCAATTTTACTGTAATCTGTTTGTACAATATTCCTGGCACAACATCTACAGAACGGTTTATGTAATCACCCAATTTTGAAAGCGCAATTGTTGAAGCTCCAGATAGCTGCTCAACCAAAAACTTTTCACGAAGGGCCGCAGATTGTTGTGCGATACTTGTTGCTTCGTCATCAAGTTGCATTCTAAGTATTTCAAAAGCCCTATATTCTTCAACAATTTTGCGCTGCGTTTCGACATCTGGAATCGGCACAGAAAGCTGAAGTACCTTCTTTTTGCTTGAGTGTGATAAACTAAAAGCTGCCATACCGGTTTTAAATTCATTGCACTGGGAAGACAAATAGTCTGTTTGAAAAATCACATGCAAATATTCCGGCAAAACGGCCTCGTCGATGATTTTGAAACAAACGAATTTTTCACTAAAAACCAGTTCTTCATCACAGGTAGCGGCAATTGCAAACGCGCCTTTATCAGCAAAAAGCGTGCTATACACGACATTTCCTGCCTCCACGCGGTGCATAACCCATTGTTTTTGTATATCTGCTCCAAGTTTTATCTCTCTCACAAAAACGCCACGTCCGTTAAGACGGACGCCGCCACACTTGTATTCGGTGGCGTTGTTAATATCTACTTTTATAACATTTTCTTTCAAAAATGTATTCAATTTTCGAAAAACCATGTTGGTCAGCCTCCGATAATCTGCTGCATTTGCTCCAGTATTTTGGCAATGCGTTCTGTTGATTCACGCATAGTACCAAATACTGCCTGCATATCTCGATTATCCACTTCTTTGAGTGCGTTCGGGTTTTTTATTGCAAAGTCATAGTGCCGTTCTTGAAGAGTATTTCTATGCACAAACCATGCATGTTCGTTTTCGCTGCGATTATTCCACCACGTTATACAATCAGCAAACTCGCTATACAGAATAGGCTTTGTTTTTGAATACTTCTTTCTTCCATCCGCAATAGACACCTCATAAAACCATGTTCCGTCTTGCTGATTAGGTCTATTATCAAAAAACAAGATGTTGCTACGAATTGGTGTATATGGTTCAAAAACTCCAAATGGCAATCTTACGATGGTGTGCAAGTTAAGCTGCTCAACTAAAATCTCCTTGATTTTCTCGCAAACTCCAGTGCCAAACAAGAAGCCATCTGGAACAACCACCGCTGATCTACCATAATGCTTACCATCATAACGGCGCAATTTTCTAATGATATACTGTAAGAAAAGTAACGCCGTCTCTGATGTTTGCATATCTGCAGGGAAATTACCTTTAATCCCATCCTCTTCCTCCCCGCCAAACGGGGGATTGGTGAGAATAACATCTACACGCTCACTGTCGCCAATTTCGGTTATTCTTTTTTCGAGAGTGTTTCCAAAAACAATCTGCGGGTATTCAAGCCCATGTAAGATAAGATTCATTTGTACTAACAAATATGGCAATGGCTTGGCCTCTTGACCGTATACAGATTTTTTCTGTAAAACCGAAAAATCATCAACCGTTTTGCAAAGTTCTTCAAGATGCGAATATGTCTCAGTAAGGAATCCTCCTGTACCACAAGCCGGATCCAGCACGGTTTCTCCAAGCTGCGGGTTTATCATTTTTACCATGAATTTAACAACGGGTCTGGGTGTGTAAAACTCACCGCTGTCGCCTGCGGCATCTCGCATTTCTTTTAGCATGGTTTCATATATTGTACCAAGCAAATTCATTTCTTCGGTAGAGTCAAAATGAATCTCATCAATTTTGTTAATTACATCTCTTAACAAATATCCGTTAATCATGCGGTTAACTGTACCCGAAAAAATGTTACCAATAACATCTCGACGGCTTTTGCCGTCATGGCTTAAATTTTTAAGATATGCCATCAAGCCCAATCCTTCGGTACCGTCAGATCTGATTGCCTTTTCTTGGTTTACAAAAGCAATTAATTCATCTCCAGTAATACCATCGTCAGTGCTTGCCCAGTCACGCCATCGATACGGAGCCTCAATAACTGGAGTGTATTCTTCTCCTATCAGCATAGCTTCTGTTTCTGACACGTTATCCATGTCGTCAAGGAGCTTTAAAAACATAATCCAGGTGAGCATAGGAAGCCTATCTAAATCACCATTAAGGCCTTTGTCTTTTCGCATGATCTTTCGTGCTGAGTCGATTATATTTTTTAGTTGCTGCGCATTAATTTTGTTTTGTGTATCCATTATAAACCATCCTCTTGTTATTCTTATGCCGCATATAATTCACTTTGTAGCTGCTCGATTGCATGGCGCAATTTATCTGCGCCACCAAAGATTTCAGAAATTTCACGAATGTTCCCATGCCTGTCGATAGGAGACAATTTTAAGACGTCGGGAAGTTTAAACTGTGTAAAACCATATTCTGCGTACTTCTCCAACAGTTCACACAGTATTTCCTGCGCCTCTGCACTATACGGAACAAAGAAGTCTGTTCTATCCTTTTTTAGCATTTCTGTTCTTTCTCTCCGTGTACGCAAAGGTGAATTAAAAGCTAAATAGCATATCATGTCAAATGGATCCGCTTCTTCCATTTTAAGCATAGTTAGTAAGTCTTCAATTACTATTCCACGCTCTTCCAATGCTTCAATTATATCTTTTCTCATTGACATGTTACACCATTGTGTCCGCAGATCAGCAGCATTTACAAAGAGGTTGCGGACAACTTCTGCTGCATAATCGGTATATTTTTTAACATTTAAGCATTTCCCTTGGGCGTCAAGCTCATATACAACTTCTGCGACAATCCTCACTTGCACGTCGTCGACATAGTATTTACGAGCAGCGTGCTCGTCATCATCGTCGATATATGGAGTTAAAAGCGGCGTGACATCATCCTCAGGTTCATATCCTTGGTTATCTACTTTGCGTGGCGCTTCTGCTACTGGCACAATTTTTCCATCGCAATCAATGAACACTTCTTCCTCTACTGCTGGATAGCCGTCAAATTCTGGATCGGCAAATTTCTCCGTTGCGCTCCCTGTGAAATCGATGATGTTAAAATAATACTTTCCATAATCGGTCCGCAATCTAGTACCACGACCGATGATCTGTTTAAACTCACACATTGAACCAACAGTACGTGCTAAAACAACATTTTGTACAGTAGGTGCGTCTACGCCTGTAGATAATAACTTTGATGTTGTCAATATGGCCGGTGTTGTTGACTCAATATCTTGGAATTTACTTAATTGAGCCTTTCCAATATCTCCTTCGTCAGCAGTAACTCGGCAAACATAATCTGGGAACTGAGTGACAATATCGGTGTTTATATTACCAATACTTTGTCGCATAAGTGATGCATGCTCCTGATCGACACAAAATACTATAGTTTTGGAAAATCTGTTATCGACCATGAATCTGCTAATATATGCAGCCATCTGTTCAGTGCGATTTTTAAGAACTACAGTACGTTCAAAATCATTCGTGCCATAAATAGCATCTGGTATTACATTTCCATATCGATCAGTTTGTTCGGATTCCGGTCTCCAACCTGTCGCATCAACAGAAGATACAACTCGATAAACACGATATGGAGCCAAAAAACCATCACTAATACCATTTTTTAAACTATACTCGATAACGGGTTTTCCGAAATATCTATACGTATCAATATTATCATCTCTTAATGGGGTAGCAGTCATGCCTATTTGTACTGCGCTGCTAAAGTAGTCTAGAATCTGGCGCCAACTTCCTTCATCGTTAGCGCTTCCACGATGACATTCATCAACAATGATAACATCAAAAAAGTCTCTGTCATATTCATGATACGCACCAGCACGATCTTCCTTATCTGAAATCGCTTGATAAATTGCAAAATATATTTCTCTACTTTTTACGATATTACCTTTTTCTATCTTAAATCTTGCATCACCAAAGGGCTTGAAAGTTTTGTCTTTGGGATCGTCAATTAGGATATTCCTATCCGCCAAAAATAATATTTTGGGGCGCCTATTGGGAATACCTTTACGGTTCCACTTACTATTCCATAATTTCCAACAGATTTGAAAGGCAACAACAGTTTTACCTGTTCCGGTTGCCATCGTAATCAAAACTCGCTTTTGATTCTCTATAACCGCTTGAATAGTTCTATTGATGGCAATTTGTTGATAATATCGCACTTCCTTATCTGGAAAAGTATAATAGGGTTGCAGTAATACTTCTTTAGCATTTTGTACGTGTTGATTAGATCCAAAAAGTCTACTCCACAATTCTTCTGGAGTGGGATATTGATCTACTGGACGCTCAATGCCTGTTATGTAATCAAACTCTAAAATTTCAGTCCCATTAGTCGCATAAGCAAATTTAAGCCCCAATATTTCAGCGTATTCTTTTGCCTGCTGCATTCCTTCGGATGCCGATTTATAATTTGCTTTTGCCTCAACAACTGCAATCGGAAAGTCTCGCCGGTATCGTAAAATATAGTCAGCACGCTTTTGTTTTCCTCTTTTATATCCTTTGCCCTTCATAATGATACGGCCATCGGTAAAAGTTTTTTGCTCGGTAAATGAATAAGGCGCTACATCCCATCCTGCACATACCAGTTTGGGAACTACTAGCTTCCTACAAGTATCAGCTTCATTCATGTTGTTACCCCTTTCGTCAATCATCGGAATCCGGAATAAATTCCATAATATCTTCGAGCTTACAATCGAGCGCGAAGCAAATGTTGCGCAACGCTTCTGTACTGACATCTTTGTCTTTTCCCATCTGCGTCATGGTGTAATGCGATACACCAGCGAGCTTTTCGAGATCGCTTCTTGTCATTCTCTTATCGAGTAATAGATGCCATAATTTCATGTAACTTACAGCCATTTTCGTTCCTCCTACCATATATGGATTTGAACTATAATTCTACATTTTATATTATAGCACGCGTTGCGCGCGAAGTCAACTATTTTGTATGAATTTCAAACTTCCTGTCGAATAATCCTTTGTTTTAATATGTTTTTAGGTTCAACTCTCTCACGACGCAATGTTTTTGTTGTTCTTTATTTGAGCAAAGAACGAACAAAAGTACACCAGCATTTTTCGCGTTTTCGAGCATAAAAATAGAGCCGGAGCAGCATTTTCAGCTGTTCCGACTCCTGATTTCATGTAAATTTTCTTGATTTAGCGCCATTTTGCCTCAAAAACGCCCAAAAAGACGAAAAAAACGAACTTTTATCTGGTAGACAAAAGTTCGTTTTTATTTGGTGCGGACGACGGGACTTGAACCCACATGAATTGCTTCACTGGAACCTGAAACCAGCGCGTCTGCCAATTCCGCCACGTCCGCATATTAAATTATTAGTCCTCATTTGTGTTTCGGTGGACAACCGAATGTCAGCCGCGCTTCCAGCGCAGTCTGCAACGTAGACTCGCATACGCTCGCTAACGTATTCCGCCACGTCCGCATATTAAATTGAAAATTGAAAGTGGAAAGTTGAAAATTATTTAGATGATTTGATGATGCTCACTAAAATCTTTTCAAGTTCTACACAATCATTTAATATAGAAACAGACTCGGCTTCCGTTAGGTAATTTGTTGAAGTTAAAAGTCTGATCCAATATTTCGTTTCGGAGACCTCTTTTAAGGCTATGTTCATTTTAGACACAAAGTCGGGTGTGCTTTGTGCCTGCTCTGCTTCCGCAACATTTGCTCCAATGCTTGTTTCGCTTCTTAAAAGTTGCTTTGATAAAACGAACTCTTTTTTGTTTCGCTTAAAAACTTACAGAGATTAACGATTCTTATAGCAAACGCAAAAGATTTATCTTCTATTATGTTTGCCACGATTGTTTAATCCTCACTTTCAATTTTCCATTTTCAATTTTCAACTCTTAATCGCCATATTATATTATCACATCGGCTATCGTTTGTCAATATCTTTTTTTGATTTTCGCCCGATTTTAGATATTTTTGCCTTTTATGTTTTTATGCTGTTTTCTTGTTCGCTGCTCGGTATGTGTCGGCTCGCCTGAGAGCCCGAGGATATAGTCCGCACTCACGCAGTAAAACTTGCAAAGTGTAACAAGGTGGTGTATAGGCAACTCGTTTGCGCCCCTCTCGTAGCGCGCATACATAGTCTGTGAAGTGCCGAGAATCCTTGCAATCTGCTCCTGTGTCAGGTCGTGATCTTCCCTCAAATCTCTTATTCTTTTAACGTAATTCATTTTCTACCTCCTCGCCCTGCTATATACATTATATTCAGTAAATATATTTACTATTGACTTTAGTAAATATTTGTACTATAATGTAGATAATTCACATTATTACAACGTGGATAAATCATATTCAAGGAAGGACTTCTTATGGGAAGACGAATTCACTCTTTTGTTTGGGGTGGTCTTGCGGCCGCCGCTCTGATCGCCTTAGGAGTAAGCAATTTAGTTAGCGGAGGAGCATTTACTGATTTTGCAATCATGTGCGGAGTCGCTATTGTTGCCTTTACATTTATTTCCTGTCTGATTCTTGCCAACAACTTTGTCGGCGACGTGGTAGGCACAATTTTCAGTTGGGGCTTTGTAAGAATGCCCGGCCTTATCTTCACCCTTGATCTCGACGGTATTATTTGGCTTCTTACTGTAAAACTTCTGTTCTGGATTCTCGGAATTCTTCTTGCGATACTCTTTGGCATATTTGCAATTGTTATCGGCTCGATTATTTCGATTTTCGTTTATCCGTATGCACTCTATAAAAATATTAAAGGAATTGAAGAAGATTGATGAAAAAACTGTTATTATTCTTGCTTATAACCTTACTTGCACTTTCGCTTGTTGCGTGTGGCGGCACAGAACCCGACCCCACCCCAACACCCGATGATTCTACTCCGACTACCCCCGAAGATCCTGCGCCCACACCTCCCGCCGATCCTGAACCCGATCCGAGCCTTCTTAATTTTGAGGGTGTGACGTTCTCTGATTTGACTGTTACATATGACGGCGAGGAGCATATTATAGAGGTCGCAGGTACTCTCCCTGAGGGAACTGTCGTAACCTATACTAATAACAAGGGTACCGATGCTGACACCTATCATGCATCGGCAAAGCTTGAGTGCGAGGGATATAATCAACTTACCCTTACCGCAACGCTTAAAATAGAGAAAGCAGACATTATCGGCATAACATTTAATAACGGTTCGGTTGAATACGATACACAGATACATTCTATCTATGTTGTCGGAAATGTGCCTGCGGGTGTAACTGTAAACTACACCTATAACGGCAAGTCGGCGAGTGGTGTTAGCGAGGTAGGCGAGTATGATGTTGTCGCCACTCTCACAGACCCTAACCACAACACCCTCACCTTGAGCGCAAAGCTTACTATAAAATCCACCGAGTCCGAACTCAACATGGTTAACTTTGGCGGAGTTATTTACTTCCAAAATGACCTGGACGGAAAGAAGCTCTATAAGCACGATAAGGGCGTTGTAACAAAGGTAAACAATGACATTGCCGAATGCTTCTTTACCGACGGTACAGACCTTTACTATTACAGCACGAGCCTGTTTTCCAAAACCATAAAGAAGATTTCCGCAAGTGGCACGGTTTCCACAGTATATTCCGTAAGCGGCGATTACCTCACCACCGACGGAACATACTTGTATTACTCGGTAAACAACCTGCTTTTAGGCACAGACACCAACGGAATATACAAGTATAATCTGAACGGTCAGGATGCCGAGCCCGTACGTATATCTACCGACCAGGCGGCTTATCTTACCGTATATGGCGGATATATCTATTACTCAAACCTTTCAAACAACAAGTATCTTTGCAAGGTTTCTGTTAACGGTGGAAACTCTACCGTAATCCACAATGAAAAGGTAGAGTATATTATAGAGGATAATGGAGTTCTCTATTTCGATTCCTCAAAGACCCTGGGAAGCGCTATCTACAAATATCATATTTCACAGGCAACCCTTACAAAGATGACTACCGACTCGGGCAAGTATCTTACCAAACTTGGAAACGATATTTATTATATCAATAACGATCTTCTGACATCGAATCTGTTTGGTGACGGAATATACAAGATTTCTGTTCTTTCGAGTGGTAGCGCCTCCGGTACAAAGGTTATTGCTGCTACCGATAACGGATACTCTTCGCTTACCAGCGATGGCAAATATCTTTATTACTACAAGCTTAATGATAAGCACTTATGGCGTTATGATGTAATCACTGGTGAAGAAACCGACCTTATGGAGGGATTTGTTCCCCCTGTTGTCGAGATTGTCCCTGTTGGAAACACCGTCATTGCCGAGTACAAGGGCGAGATATACTACACCAACCCTCTGGATGGACTCAGCAACGGTGCTTGCCTGTATAAGTACAACCCCATAACCAACCAACACATTAAGGTGCTTGCCGATGACGTCGCGGGTATATGGTTCAATGACGGTATGATGTACTATTCGACCTGCATACTTACAAACTATGCGCTCTTCAGAATGGACCTATCTACCGGTGAGAGCATAAAAATCAATTCCGACAGATGCGAGGATCTTATTTTTGAGGGCGAGTATCTGTATTACCTTAACGTGGAACTTGTCGGAAACAACAGCATCAGGAGAATTCTCATAGCGGACATCGGAAAAGATGATATAGAGCCCGAGGTTATATATAGCGACAAGAATATTGCCGTTACAGGTATGTATAAGGTGGGAGATACCTTCTACTTCGTAATGAATCCTGCTATCGGATACCAAAAACTTTACAGTTATACAATAGGCGAGAAGAAGGGCGTTGACCTTGGCGAAAAGGCCTTTGAGGTAGTTACAGACGGCGACACTCTCTACTTCTATGACGATGGCGCTAACGCCATAAAGTGCTATGAAAGCGGCAACACAACTACCTTGGTTACAAAGGTTACAGTAAACGACCTTGCTATTTCGGGAGGTGTGCTTTACTTCTCTTCGACAGAGGGAACAAAGGGCGTTTATTCCTATAATCTTAATACCGAGAAGCTTGTTAAGATATCCGCTTCCGTAGGCGAGGGATTGACGGTTATCGATGGCAAACTTTGGTTTGTTGCGACGGCGGTAGGATATGTTACAGACTATCCTGTGCATAGCGGTGACGGTGACTGCGCGCTGTATTGCTACGACGGTAGCACCCTAACAAAGAAATAACAATTTAGCGACGAGGGCTTTGCTCTCGTCGCTTTTTATGTAATTTTTTCCACCCCCTTGACAAGTCGAATTTTTGGTTGTATAATATAAGAGAAGTAAAACTTCTTTTATAATTCTGCGGAAAATTGGCTGGCGAATACATAAAGGCGCATACAACACAAAATGTGCGAGCAAGACCGAAAGAGGCGATACCATAGGCAAATCCACCTAAAATATACGGTCAACACCGCGGACAAGGACAAACCAAAAAGGCGCAAAGCAGAAAAGAATACCGAGGACAAATAAAAGCATACATAAAGGAGAAGACTATGAAAAGAATGAACGAGGACAAACTTGCAGGGATGCTCGAATACATCAAGGGGTACATTCGCGAGAACAACGGACAGTCCCCGAAATTTGCCGAGATTATCGAGTATATGGAAATGTCAAATTCGGTGGGCTATCGCTATCTGACCACCCTGCGTGACAGGGGGCTTGTAGAGTATAACGGCAGGGACACCCTTAGGGTCAAGGGGCAACAGAGGATGCGTACAGGCTTTCGCTCCGTGCCTATTCTTGGCGCAATTCCCTGCGGCCTTCCCGAGGAGCACGAGGGACTTGTAGAGGGCTACGTGGCACTGCCCGAGGAGTGGCTTGGTGGCGATTGCTATCTTCTTCGCGCGGACGGTGACTCTATGACGGGCGCGGGTATTGACGACGGCGACCTGGTCCTTATTCGCAGGACAACCCTCTCTGAAACAGGTAGAATTATAGTCGCCCTCGTTGACGGCACCGACACCACCTTGAAGCGCTACTTCATTGACAAAAACGGTGCGCCTGTTCTTCACGCCGAAAACCCGACCTACTCGGATATCCACCCATTCCACGTGGCGGTGCAGGGCGTAGCAGTCAAGGTTATCAAGGATTTAAGGTAATTGAAGCCGATATACTGTCAAAAAGAAGCCAAAACACTAAAATGCCAAAAACCGCCTAAAACACGGACGGGTAGGCTAATTGATAAAAGCGCTAAAAACAGGTAAGGATAATTTCTAAAACCGCAAAAGGACGGAAGGGTAAGGCAAACCCAAAAAGAGGAGAACACGAGAGGAGGACACAATGCCGAGCGACGAAAAAGGGAAGGGCGAACGAATATACGCCTGCATAGACTTAAAGAGTTTTTACGCATCGGTGGAGTGTGTAGAGAGGGGACTTGACCCATTCACCACCAATCTCGTAGTTGCCGACCCCGACAGACAGGAGGCTACTATTTGCCTCGCTATTACCCCGGCAATGAAGTCGCTCGGCATACCAAACCGTTGCCGAGTGTTTGAGATACCAAAAGGGGTGAATTATATAATGGCGAAGCCGAGAATGCGCCTCTATATGGAGAAGTCTGCAGAGATTTATTCTATCTACCTTCGCCACATTAGTCCCGACGATATCCACGTCTATTCTATCGACGAGTGTTTTATAGACCTCACACCTTATCAGCGCCTGTATTCAAAAACGGCACGGCAGATTGTTGACACATTGATGGGTGAGGTATATACCGAAACAGGCATACGCTCCTCGGCGGGAATAGGTACAAATCTGTTTTTAGCCAAGGTTGCCCTCGATATCGAGGCAAAGAAGTCCCCCGACTTTGTAGCCTATCTTGACGAGGAACGGTTCAAAAGGACGGTATCGCACCATCGCCCGATAACCGATATCTGGAACATAGGGCAGGGGATAGCACGACGGCTTGCAAGGTTTGGTGTGTATGATTTGGCGGGGGTTGCCGCCCTGCCCGAGGAGGTGCTGTATCGAGAGTTTGGCGTCAATGCCGAGTATCTGATAGACCACGCCAACGGCAAAGAGCCCTGCACGATAGCAGAGATAAAGGCATATACCCCGAGGGCGACCTCGCACACTAACAGTCAGGTGCTTTTTGAACCGTATTCCTACTCGGATGCCGAGATTATACTCAAAGAAATGGTCGAGGTGTCCACCCTGGAACTTGTAGCCACCCACCGCGCCACCGACAGCATATCGCTCAGCATAGGCTACAATTGTACCGGAAAATACGGCACGCCTTCCTTTCAATCTCCCCAACCGACGGGAGGCACGATGCGACTGCCTGAATGTACCAATTCTCTCTCCAAACTTACCGACTATTACCTATCGATTTACTCACGCACTACGGACAGGAAAACCCCTATACGCAGGGTAGCGATCGCTATGGGGGATTTGGTGGATGAGAGCCAGGTTACTGTGGATATGTTCACCGATGTAGAGGCGCTCGACCGTGAACATTCACTCCTTTCTGCCATGGTGGATATAAAGGACCGTTTTGGTAAGAATGCAATAGTAAAAGGGATAAGTTTTAATGACAAAGCCACCACCCGTGCGAGAAATTTGATGATTGGCGGTCATAATTCGGGCTAAATAACGCAAAAATATTACAGAAAAGTATTGTGAGGATTTGTAAATAACAGTTTACAAATAGTGATATGAAACAACCAAGACAAACCAGAGCCTCTCAGTTTTCTCCCTTTGCCGCACTTCGCGGCCTTGAAGAATTGATTGAAGAAAAGCGCGAGGTTCTTGACCAAAGGCGAGAACTAATGGAAGATACAGCGCTGCTGCTCTCTGACACACTTCGCTCGCTTAGGAAGGGCGATGCCGTGAGGGTTACCTATTACAACACCGACAGATACAAAACCTTTTTCGGTAAGGTAGAGCATATAGACGAAACATACCGTAATGTTAAGGTCGGTGGCAATACGGTGCACTTTGACGACATTTTTGAGCTTGAAATTATAAATGAGCCTTGATAAATTACTTTTAATTTGCTATAATTGAGAAAAGACTTTGGAGGTAGAGATGAAACTGTTGATTATAAGACACGGTGACCCCGACTATGCTATTGACGGATTAACCGAGGTAGGTAAAATGGAGGCAGAACTTCTTTCTGACCGCCTTGTTAATGAGGATATAAAAGCGGTATATTGCTCACCCCTTGGCAGAGCGCGTAAAACTGCCGAGCCAACCCTTATTCGTACAGGACTTGGTGCACAGTTTTGTCAGTGGCTGCGAGAGTTTGACTATGCTAAAATACAGCCCCCGTATCTTGCCGAGCCCGACTGTGCTTGGGACCTTTTGCCCGAGTATATGGACGAGCACCCCCTGTTATATAGCCCCACCGAATGGACAAACGACCCATTGATACAGGGCACAGGCATCGAGGAAGCATACAAGAACGTCTGTGATAGCCTTGATAAATTGCTTGCAAAACACGGATACCTACGCGAGGGGAAATATTATCGTGTGATACGGGAAAACCACGATACAATAGCCCTGTTTTGCCACTACGGTCTGACCTGTGTGTTGCTCTCTCACCTTATGGGATGCTCACCTTATTCTATCTGGCAACACGTGGTTACACCCCCCACCGCGGTCAGCACCTTCTACACCGAGGAGCGCAGAGAGGGCATTGCCCATTTTCGCGCCATGTCAATAGGCGACACCTCGCATCTTTACAAAGCCGGCAGAGAGCCGTCCTTCGCGGCTCGCTTCTGCGAGTGCTTCTCCGACCCCACCCGCCACGACTAAGGCACAAATTTAAAAAAATCAAACATTCTTTATCTTTGCTAAAAACAGTAAAACCCAAAAAACCGTCACGAAAAGTGACGGTTTTTTTACTATATTCTTTCTAAACAAACTCACCTCCCATAAACAGGAGGTGAGTTTGATAATGATTTATTAAAAAGGCAAAAGGCTTAAAAAATCTTTTTATAAATTATTTAATACCCAAAGCCTTTAACAACTCTGTTGTTTGACCGTTTTCCTCGTTTGTTACAGAGGATGTAATTTTCGCTTCTTGGATAGATTTTTTAAGTTTTCCTTTTCCTAAAAGATTAAACCACCGTTTTACTTGATAAAAAGGGAATAACCATTTTCTTTTTTCCAAATTCGGATATTTCAACTTTAATTCGTCATATGATAAAAATATTCTTGATAAAATATATGAGAATTTTCCCCCGGTAACAACTTGTTTGACGGCTACCCTGTTTTCAACAGTTCCGTATGTGCCTCCGTTTAATATAAATTGCTCCAACTGTGCCGTGAGATTAGTATGAGGATTGTTATTCATCCACACTTCGGCGAGTTGTTCGGATGCTTGTGCGAATTGCAACAAGCCGGCTTCTTCAAGCAAGTTATATCTTTTTTGCCGGTCGAACTGGCATTTATTATTTAGCACCCAAATATCAATAAACGGCCTTATTCCGCATCCCCCACTCATAAAATGCTTCGCCATATGAGCGATATGGTAGAAATAATACATTTCGTCACTCATTTCATAAAGATAAGAGTGACCGGGAGCAGGTGTAGACCTCTCCCAAACCGTGGACAGGACTGTATCAATATCTTTGTTTTCGTCACTCAACACGTGATGAAGTTCGATGTGAACCTTGGTAGGGGTGGAAAACGACACTTCATAGTTCCACGAGGACATATAGGTGTATTTTAACTCTTCGACAAATATACTTTTAACTCTCTCGATATCATCATCGGAAATTAAAACGTCGATATCGCAACTTGTCCGGAGCCACGGCTCGTTATAGTATCGCCTAATAACAGAGCCTTTTAGTGGAATAAAACGTATTTGTGCCTTTTCTAAAGCACGAGTTATTGCTTCGAGTTCGTGCTTAATTTTTATATAACGAAAAACCGCTACATTCGTTTCTTGTTCGAATGCTTTTTGCAATTCATCGTCTATTGTTGTGTTGGTTTTCTTAAGAACATATCCAACTAAGTGGGCCAAGTCGTGCGCTTTGGATAATTTATATATTCTTTCCCATTCGGCTCTATCAAGAGAAATTTCCTCTTTGGGACAATCCCCTCGTAAAGCGTAGCCAAAAAGATTGAACATCATTTTTTCACCTTCTGTTTGTTTTGAAGAATCATTCCTGTTCTCCATTTAACCAAGAAACGAAATCAAAATCATCATATCTTCTTTTAATTGTAAATATGCTTTTATACTCTGTCATACCTTTAACCATACCGTTTTGTTCAGATCCCTTTATGTAAAAGGCACTCAAATAATCGGGATATTCTTTATGGACAAAACACACTTTGTTTTTGTATGGTAAAGCGTCAAACATTCTTAAATGTTCCTCGGTGAAGTCATTGCGGTCAGTCATTATAAAGAAACAGTTATCATAATTCACACGAACTTTTCTTGAATTCCATTTTTCTATAAATTCTTCAGCCGTTTTATAGTGAATACAATGAGCGATTATTTGTTCGTTTTCTATTTCAATAGCGACTTTAACATATTCTCCGGGTTGGGTAACATCTCTCAAAACGCCATATTCAATATATTGTTTGAGGTTACTAATGAATTTTATATAGTCGCCCGCAGAAAAATAGAAATTGATTGTGGGAGAGTTGAATCTGCATCTCAAATCTTTGCAAATAACACCGCCTACGCAATCACTTGATATAATACTAAAATCTATATTTTTAATTCTTTTCCGATATTTTGAATTGATAGTTAAATCTCTAACAAAAAAGCGGAATTTGTTGTATATTTTACCAAGTCTTTTTAATATAGGTCTAATGGACTTAAAGTTAACTATAAAGAATAGTGTTAATGCTATTAATGAAACTAATAAAGGTTGTATTTTAAGTGTAACTAATGTGGCGTGTGTTATAACTATAAATTGGCTTAACAAAAATGAAAACCAATTAATTTTTATTTTAACAAATTTACGAATATCTATCAACCGTATCCACATTATGACGAAATAAGCAATGAACGTAGAAAGGACCGCCGCCCACATTCCGATATAACGCATAGTTAATACAGAAATAAGAACACTGACGGTTGCTGCAACCGCAGATACTATCATATTTTTTACAGGCATTTTTAATGCATTATAAAAAGCCCCAAAGAAGTCGGAGATAGCTAAAAACGCATTACCTATCAATAGGAGAGGAATGTATTGCCAGGATATAAAATATTCTTCACTGACGTATATAGACATAAATGGTTCAATTATTGAAACCATTGCGGCGCAAGCAAAAAACGTTAAGAAGGTATAGATTGAAAAAACAGTTTTGTAAAAAGTGGTATCGTTTGCACCTTCCGTTTCCTTAACGGTGGAAATTCCCCAGGCTTGGGAGAATATGGTTACTATAACATACATTAATGCTGGGATTTTTATAGCTACTGTGTATAGTCCTAATATATCCGCACCGAGAAAATATTCGACGAAAAGTTTGTTTGAAGATTGAATTAGCCACCATAAAGTTCCATCTATCATTAGTGGCATAGAATATTTTAACATCTGTTTTAACAACGTGCTGTTAAATATTGCTCGTTTGTGAAGTGTAAATACTTTACATACGAACAAGAAGACGATAACGGCGACAACAGTTGCTAAAACATTGGCTAATAAATATCCCCTAACGCCCATACCTCCAAAGAGCAGGAAGATTATGTTCAAGACCGCCAAAACAAGCGTGTATGTGATACTAACTATGGCATACGTTTTGTTTTTTCCTATAGACTTGGCATAGTTTTGCAATATGGTCAAATACATTTGCAAAACAATATACGCACAAAAGTACCATTTCCATTCTCTAATACTTTCGTACAGACCAATCAAGGGAGTAATAATAATGGCAATTAGGGTGCCAATCAAGGCTATAATTAAGCCACATAATAATACGTTATCCGGATTTTCATTTTTGCTTAATCCAAATCGTATAATTGCGTTGTTAATACCTAAACATACAAAAGGAAGCAATAATAATGATAACGTGAATACTAAATCGGCAATTCCGTATTCACTAGGAGTTAGGCAATTAGTATATAAAGGAACCAGAACAAACAATATAATTTTCGAGCCTATGGTTCCAATAGCAAATATAAGAGTATCTTTTATTAAGTTAAAATACTTGTTCTTCATCTAAACAATCCTAATTTTTACTAACATCCAAATTATTAGAAATTTCAATTTGTTTTTTAAACCGTATATTTTTAATCCATTTTTTAAGCAGAAATGTTTATATAAAGCACTTTCGCGTATTTCCTTTATATTATTTCTGCGGTTCTGTTGTTTGAATTTAACTTCATTGGAGAAAAGATAATAACATAGTAAGCAACTATATGTTTCGAAAATTTGTTTACTTTGGACGTTATCAAAAGCATCAAAGATCTTTTTTAATTCTCTGTATAAGGATAATTGACTGCTCAAAAAATTCTTTTTATACTTTGAGGTTACCGAATGGTTAGTTTGTCTATAAAAATATAGATGCTCTTTTACACTTGCTATCCGTTTTGCTTTAAGTATTACGTGCAACAAAAACAGTAAATCTTCGCTTACTTTTATATCAGGTACAAATTTTATAGTATGTAAAATGTTTTCTTTGAACAGCACTCTCCAAGTGCCACCAAATATACTTTGATTAAAATTGAAAAAGCGATGAATAAAATATAGGAAGTTATCATCTTTAATATTAACATTGATTAACTCGGGTATTTTTTCATCTATAGGAATGGTTTTGCCCTCTACAAATTTTGAATAGTGGCAGAAGACTAAACCAGCATTTGTTTCAATACTTTTCTGATGCATTGCAAAGATATAGTCTTTATCAACAAAATCGTCCGAGTCAATAAAAGATACATAATCCCCTTGCGCTAAATCGAGTCCCGTATTACGGGCCGATGATACACCACGGTTCTCTGTATGTATTACTTTAATTCGTTTATCTTTTGTAGCATATTCATCACAAATTCTGCCACTGTTGTCACTTGAACCATCATCCACTAATATAATTTCTAAATTTGCATATGTTTGGTTAATAACGCTGTTTAAACATTCTTCAAGCCAATACTCAGCATTATATACGGGAATTATGATAGAAATTAGACTATTCATACTTAACACCCTTAATTATTAGATAAAAACTATACAATCCGATATATAAATTGCATATCATAGATAATTGTCCTTTCTTTGATTTATGTTGTTTTCTAAAGTTGTTAATTTGTCCATGAGTCTATTAATTATCGGTGCTTTTGAAATAATCTTACCGATGTAATATCTTACCTTATCTATAACGAAGCATATCAACAATAAACCAATAGAAATAAAAACGGTCAAACATATGTATATGGGCAAATCGACTTTCAGAAGTGTGTTGTAAAGTTCGGTGTTCCATATAATATTACGAATGCTAGGATGTTCATGTAAAAGATATATACCAAAGACGGACGAGGCAAAGAATTTAGAAGCTTTAGCAATTCGGCCTTTTACTTTAATGTCCTTAAATAGAATTAACAGAAGAATAGCATTTGTAAGTTCAAAGATTGCATACGTTGAAGAATCCTCAACTCCGGCAAATCCTTCGTATTCAAGTAAATCATCAAGAGGCTTAATTATTTCGACATCGGTATCGAGATATATTCCCCCATAATTATATATTATATCCAATCTAGCTTAATCAGGAACAAAAGCAAATTTTCTATTTTCATATGCTTGCTTCATATATTCATTTTTATTTAAATCATAATTGCTCTCATTCCATTCAATGATTTCATAATCAGGACAAAATTTTTTCCAACTTGCTATGCATTTTTTTGCAAGTTCGGGAAGAGGTTTTCCTCCAAACCAACAATAATGTATTATCTTAGGAATCATAAAAAGCTCCTTTTTGTGCTTTAAATTGTTGTTTAATGCTTAACTCCAATAAAATTCATACGGATATAGATTGTTCCATTCAGGGCGTACTATCAATGTGACAACAAAGTACGCTAGCATTACAACACCCGCTCCAAGCATCCAAATATCCCTGCTTTTTATTTTGCCGGAATTGAATAGGTTTGGCAAATCTACCACAGTTGGTAACAAAAAATATAAGCTTGCGCGGTTAAACAAATTAACAGCAAAGCCCAAACAAACCGTAAATAATAACAAAACGGTATTTGCTGTAGTTAACGAATAGGTATCGTTATCCTTTTTGTAAGCAATATAGGCAAAAATGTAGAACACCAATGCTCTTAAGGCATAGTAAAAAATACCTAACCATCCCGTTCCGGCATTCACTGATTCAAAATAGCTTTGATATTCTTCAAGAATGTTTGCAAGAAAAGAATTGATACTACCTGAAGCCGCTAATAGAGCAATAATCAGACCGAAAGGAATGATAATTTTTGGATTTTTGGGTATGAATTTATGTGCAAACCATAAAAAAGCCATTAGTGCAGAGATGTGAAAAAGCGAAGCCAACAAAATCAAAATTATCGGTAAAATCTTTTTACCATCTCTAATTTTTGAATATGCTATTAGCACAATACACATAGCGATAGCCTGTCTTATACCACTTGCAAAAAAGGAGAAAGCAACGCAGAATAAGAGTATAACAGAAAACAAAATATTATCTGAATGCTTGTAGATGTATATTCCGCATATAGAATAACAAATAGTAGCACATACAATTAGCAGGAAAAGAGGATCGGGACTTATCTTAGACAAAAACAAACAAAAATATTGATACCCTAATTCTATATCGAAATTCGGATTGATTCCGCCATTTGCAATAACCTTATAATAACCTATATATGGTCTAGTGTCGTTTCCAATACTGTCGCCACGAAAAGCAGTTAGAAACCAAAACAAAAAGATTAAAGCAAAAAATAAAAAATTAATAATCTGTTTGCTAAAATAAAATCTTCTTTTCGCTTGCAAATTGTAGCCGACACTACAACTTGATAGTGAAATAAATAAAGAAAGAAGTAAAAATAATGTTATACATATATAAAGTGCCATTTATTAACCTCTATGTTCTGCAAAGCGAAGATAGTAATCAATAGCCTCCTTTGCAATGGCATCCCAAGCAAAGTTTCCATCTATCAATGCAATCGCACCTTTCGATTTTTCCGCCAAAGTGTTTCTTTCGTCTATCGCTCTAACAATTTGTTCAAAAACACTTTGAGCATTTGTTTCTGCTACCCAACCGGCATTATAGTTTTTGATAAAATCTCCCATTGTTGTTCCCACCGTAACAATGCAAGGCAGCCCATAACTTAAGGCCTCGAGAATTCCCATTGGCATAGCCTCGGTTCTTGAAGTTTGAATAAAAATGTCGGATTCCAATAAGACCAATTCCTTGTCTGCTCCAAATACGGCGGGGTTTAGGGTCACAAGTCCATTTAACGAACGATCTTTAATCATTTGTTCAACGTGAGCATATCGCCCTTGATAATCGGGGCCGTATATATGAAGCTCACATTTTTCTTTATAGGGTGTATTGAGCAATAGTTTGAACGCATCAAGCATAATATCAAGACCTTTGATATGATAATCCAATCGTCCAACATACACAAATTTTATCTTATTCGTACTAAATGATACTTTCTGTTTTGATGGAGTCACGCATCCGTTTGTCCCTATAAACTTTGTTGCTTTAATTTTTGTATTAGCAAGCTCTTTTTCCGACAAACATTGAATAGCCGTAGCTTGTTTTATAAAGGAATGGAACAATATATTTCCTATTATTTTCTTTAACCTTTTTGTCTTTTGAGCTTCTATGGTTAGAGAGCCGTGAGGAACAATAATATATGGGATTTTTTCTTTGCGTAACAAACTTGAAATTTTAATATATTCGGTGGCATATACTTGATGAAAAATAACGATATCGGGCTTATTAAATGGAGCTTGAAGATCATTCAAAGAAAAGGACGGTGAATATTCAAAATAATTATCTATGCCATTTGAATGGTAATCGCCCAAGTTTAGAAGTCCAACTGTTTCATATTTGCTTTGTGCTTTGATATGCTGGGGAACAACCACACAAACACCATTTGTGGGATTGTTTTTTATTTTAGCGATATGTAAAATTACCATACACACTCCATATATGCTAACTCATAATTTATTTCCTGTATCTAATTTTTAATAACAACCGTTTTAATCCATTTGGAATAATATATTTCAATCTTCCTAAAAGAATTTGTTTCCTGTTCTTTCTTTTGAAGTTGCTTTGTATAGCCGATGCTTCTTCCTCTCTGTATTCACGCAGCAGTTCATCTCTATCATAGCGAGCAACGCTCGGCGTAGTAAGTTGCTTATTGTATTTTGTGGCAACGTCAAGAGAAACCTGCTGTTTGTGCAAATTCAGTTTTTCAAACAGCAAAATAGCCTTGTCACTATTCAAAAGAACAAGCGAACATCCCTTTTCAACATTAAAAGGAACATCCAATCCCTCTGCACCCCAAAAGTCACCTAAAGTAAAATCTCCAACTCTATTTAGATTGGCATATTGACAGGAGTAGCAACTTTCTCTATAAATCGAACAACCAAGATAGTAATAGAAGTAGTAGTAGTTCGAGAAATAATATTGTTTTTTGTCAAAACTTCTTCCATTATTAGATTTGAAACTTGCTATACCCGATGCACTCCAACCTGAATTTTTCTTGGAACGGAAACTGTAATTAGTGCATATTGCACCCTCTTCTTTTTCCAAAAGTTCTATAAACTTATCAAAATAGGCTTGCGAGGCTACACCGTGACACACCAGGTCAACTGTAAGTAGATTGGAATATTCTTTTTTCAGGTATTTTTTCAATCCGGCTATTTGGCAAGGCGTTCCAGAATACAAAACCTGTTTGCCGGCTTTGAGATCTTCCTCACACTCTTTATACGTGTTTAACGTATTGCTTTGCACATATTTTGAGCCAAACAGTTTGGATAGGTCATCCTTATTGTCAACTCTGATATGCGTTGCCTTTAGATGTCCTGTATAGGCGCAGCCATATACAACTCCGCCTTGCTCCAGTACATATATTGCTATTGCACCAAAAACGCCACCACTGGTTGCTTGAGCCAGCAAACTGTCCTCGACATTTGCACAGGCATACGCCTCGGGAGTTTTAACTTCGGTGGTTTGGTCATCGATAGGACAAACCTTTTCGCACAAACCACACTCTATACACTCTGTTGCATTTATAACGGGGGATAAAAAACCGTTATCGTCGCTTTTTAGTTCAATACATTTTTTAGGGCATTTTTGAACGCACGCACCACACGCGGTACATTTTTCAAGATTCAATACAATCATTTGCCAACGCCCCTTGCAGATATTTTAAGGAATGCTCGCGATTTTTCTCAACCAACGCATTAACCTTATCAAAGTCAATTTCTTTTACCGAAATATCCTCTAATTCGGAGAAATTGTCTAATACGCGTTCTTCCAAACCATATTCCTTCATCAACCACAAAAGTTTGTTGCGATTGGTGGACTTCAACTTTACAAACAGAGTTGAATTTGTCACAATGGAAAGAACCGCACCGTGGAAAGTATCTGTGATTATTTCCTCTGCACCGACAAACCAATCAAAAATATCAAGAGGATCAACATTGATATTTTTGTCACACCATTTGTGATAAAAACCAACGCTATATATTTTTAGGCCCTTTGATTTTGCGTAGGCTCTAATTTTTTCAACACTATCACTCTCATTCATCGTATTGTCATAGGAATATACGAGAATATATCTATCGTTGGTCCTCTTTTGATTTTCTCTTGCACGCGAGATTTCCTTTATATATCCATATAAAATAACAGGATCACAAACAATACGTGGCGTTTCTCCTGTATAAGCGGTAACAATAGATTGTGAGTTCTCATCTCTTACAGAACAACTCGAAAGTCGCTTTAGGCCCGATGAAACAAATTCCTCGGCGTACTTTTCCGCGATAAATTCTTGAGTGGAAGAGCCAAAACTAGCTGCATATGAGATAACATTTTCGCAGGGAATACCCATTCCGAAAAACCAAGGGTTAAGTCCGGGCTCTATACTGAATATCTCATCACTGCCGATTACAACTACATCTAAATCTTTGGCGTACGAATAATATTCTCCTATCAAATTATTATTGGCACGAAAACTTTTTAAGGTAGAACGCTTTTTCATATTATAAACAGTTCTGCCAACACCGTTTTGAAGAAGATATTTTAAGTATGTCGGAATGGAAGCCAACGTAATATTATATTTTTTTGAGGCGTTTTCTGCCATAAAATCATAGTTTTTTCTATATCTTAACGCCTTAGCCTCGTATCCAAGTGTAGCAAGCACTTTTGAAAGAGCGTATAATTGTAAATGTGCTCCGTGATTATGTACATCATAATGAGTTATAATGCCGGCTTTTTTTTGCATTTTACACCTCTTGGGTAATAGTTTCTTCGGTTTTGTTTTCTTCCGAATGTTTTTTATTTCTAAGGAACTTTTTGTAAACCCACTCGCGAACCTTGTTAGGCAACAAAACATATCCGCAAAATCTTACAATACAAGTTTTTAAGTATTTCCAAAAACCTATAACGCGATTTTTTCTCATATATTTGAGAAGTTTTACACAACTAGAGTAATATTTCATACCACCGCGTCTATTTGCCATTTCAGAAATGCGAACATTTACCAAAATTGCATTTATATTGGCAAATCTTGCCCTCGAAAGATACATTTTTACCCACAAGTACCAATCTTCAAAAAGATAAAAACTCTCGTACGAGTTGACTTTTTCAAGAGCGCTTTTTTTGAACATCACTGTAACGTGGTTAAAAGGAGATCTGCTTTTGAGATATGCAACTATTTCCTCGTGGCTTTCGGGAACTATTCTATAATCCACAATTTCGGTGGGGTCATTAACAAATTCCGAAATATTGCCCCCGACAATATCAACATCGGGATTATTCTCCATAAATTCGAGTTGTAGTTCAAACCTGTTAGGAACGGATATGTCATCGGTATCCATTCTTCCAACCAATTCATTTCTACAATAGGTCAATCCATAACGCAAAGCGTTCCCAAGCCCGCCGTTTTCCTCAAGCGGTAAATATGTAAACAAATTGGGGTAATTAATCACATACTTGTCAATGGTGTCCTGTAATTCTTCATAGACACCGCCGTCGCGAACTAACACAATCTGTTCAGGCATAACTGTTTGATTTAGCAAACTATCGACGGCTTGAACAAAACAATCAACCTTCTCGTTTTTATAAACGCTCATTAAAACTGAATAGTTCATGTTTTTACCTCTTCAGTTTTTGCGTCATCCTTATTACCATCTCTCTTAAACACGACGGCAACCGTTTGGAACATCAATTTAAGGTCGAGCCACAAAGATGCTTTT
Organism: Eubacteriales bacterium; assembly: GCA_045605175.1. Taxonomy (GTDB): domain Bacteria; phylum Bacillota; class Clostridia; order Oscillospirales; family CAG-272; genus UBA1740. The sequence goes on from JAZUPL010000016.1 coordinate 32,400, forward strand.
TTTACATATTCAGCGTCAAGTATTGCCTTGTTTTTGTAGTACACATCATCTCTTCCGTGAACCTGTGCATATCCGGATATACCAGGTCTAACAGCAAAGACACCTAATCTTCGACGCATTTCGTTGCATTTTTCCTCTGTCAACACCAAAGGTCTATAACCGATAAAAGACATAGTGCCTATAAAAACGCACCATATCTGGGGGAGTTCATCCAGTGAGGTCTTACGCAAAAAGCGTCCAACGCGGGTTTGATACTGTTCCGGATTTTCGAGCAGCGAGGTTGCGCAGTCGTGAGGGGCATCGGTTCTCATAGAGCGGAACTTATAACAATAAAATGTTTTTCCGTTTCTGCCCATACGTTGCTGTTTGAAAATCACGTTGCCTTTCGAATCGCATTTTATGCATATTGCAATTATAAGCATAATTGGAGATAAAAGAACGAGAAGTAAAAATGATACAATAATATCAAAACTCCTCTTTACAAAGCGATAAAACAATCTCTTTTTTTCATTGGGAACAAAGTTTTGTATGTATTGTTCGTAGTAAGTGTCGGAATGCTCTATTGTATGGTCAAAAGGTTCTCCGGCGACGTACTGTTCTTCGGTAATCTCCTCGCTTAACATTTCTATTTCTTCTGTTAAAACGTCCATTTGTTACCACCTGTTTTATATGTAAATTTCTTGATGAAAGTGCTGTAAAAATGCTTGGTTTTATAAGCGCTCGTCTTGGTTTGATGCCATAAATAAAATACGAAACGGTTGATTTC
>JAZUPL010000017.1:0-4952 GCA_045605175.1 Eubacteriales bacterium
GCTTACCTGTAAAGTAGTCAAACTTAGTTTGAACATAGGTAAAGCCGTTGATTCTTGAAATAATCTTAGCAGCATCCTTACCAAGACCGTTAAGGATTACGCGTAAGGGGTTTCAGACGGAACACTTGTGATAAACGACCGACTGCGTCCGGCAGGAAGTCAGGACGAGGCCATTGCCCACACACGTTGGGAACGCAATTCCACCCCTGCCTTCAGCCCCACTCAATGGCTTCCCGTCTGGCCTTGTGCCTTCCGATTGGAGAATCTTCGTTGGCATAAGGAATGGAGCATCTTCGACGAAGGCTTGACGGATATCGAAGGCTCGTTGTACTGATCAACTTCAAATAACACAAAAGCCCTCTCTGAACTGAACGTTCAAAGAGAGCTTTGTATTGTGCGGTGCTTTTCACTCCCTATATTCTTTGTAAAAATTGACTTCACGCTTTACTTTAATGTTTTGTTATGATATAATATTTTTGCTTCTTAATAAATTGAACACTGTGAGGGTGATTTTTATGTTAAATGCAAACTGGATTCATTGCAAGGATGATATTGGCGATTGTGTGCCTTTATATAAAAAGGATTTTTATATAAAAGGCTCGGTAAAGTCGGCTTTTTTGTATGCTTCGGCCAAAGGAGTTTATGAAGCAACCTTAAACGGAAAAAGAGTTGGGGATTTTATTCTTGCTCCCGGTTGGACTTCTTATAAGCATCGCATTCAATACCAAAAATATGATATTATCGACCTTTTGACCGAAAACAACTCACTTTTAATAGCAGTGGCCGCAGGCTGGTACAAGGGCGGTATTTCCGAGCGTTGGTGCGGTATTAAAGACCGCCAATGCGCTCTTATCGCAAAAATCGAAGTCACCTATACCGATGGCTCGGTTGATGAAATTTTTACAAACAACGATTGGAAAGCCGCTTTGGGCGGTTACAGTTTTTGCGAGTTGTACGACGGTTGTATCTTTGATGCACGAACCGTGCCCGACTTCAGTCTTGAAACGGTTATAGCCGAAGATAACGACAAAACCAAGCTCATACCTCAGGTTGGTGAAAAAGTAATCGAGCAGGAACGCATTAGTCCGATTGAGATTATTAAAACGCCGAAGGGTGAAACCGTTGTTGATTTCGGACAGAATCTGGCAGGATACGTGGAAATCAGCCTTACCGCCAAAGCCGGTGACAAGGTTTCACTTTCCTTTGCCGAGGCACTCGACAAGGACGGTAACTTTTACAACGAAAACTACCGCTCTGCCAAATGTCAATACGTCTATATCTGCAAGGACGGCAAGCAAACCTTTAAGCCGACCCTCACCTTTTATGGGTATCGTTATATTCGCGTTGACAGTTTCCCTGAACCGATAACCCCCGATAATTTTACGTCGGTGGCAGTGTATAGCCAACTGAAGCGCACAGGTTATATCGAAAGCTCGGATAGTATGCTGAACCAATTTGTAAGCAACGTTTTATGGGGTCAGCGGTCAAATTTTCTTGACGTTCCCACTGATTGTCCCCAGCGTGACGAAAGAATGGGATGGACGGCAGATGCGCAGGTTTTTATGCGCGCTGCGACCTATAATTACGACACGGAAAAATTCTTTGAAAAATGGTTGGCAGATTTGGCCCTTGACCAGTTTCTGAACGGTGCCGTTCCAAGAATGGCCCCCTATGAAAGAACCGACGGCAGAATAAGTGCCGCTTGGTCTGATGCCATTGCAATTTGTCCTTGGCAGTTGTATCTTTCTTACGGAAACAAAGAAGTGTTGACTAAAATGTTCGAGCCAATAAAAAAATGGGTGGATTATATATCCAACGCGACCACCAAGCCCTATTTATGGTTTGGCGGTGACCATTATTGCGATTGGCTTGAGTTGGGCGCCAAAAAAGGACAGTATATAGGTGATACAAGAGGTGACCTGATTGGATCTGCATTTTATGCAAGAAGCACCGAGCTTTTGTGTAAAATCGGGCGGATAATCGGACAGGATATCACCCACTACGAGGCGCTTTATAAAAAAATAACCGACGCCTTTAACCGCGAGTTTGAAGGCACCTACAAAACACAGACCGAACACGTTTTGGCTTTAATCTTCAACTTGACACAAAACCCAAACGCTGTGATAGAATCCTTGGTTGAACTGATACACAAGGACGGTGACAAACTGCAGACAGGTTTTGTCGGAACACCATATATACTCCATGTTTTGAGCAGATACGGTTATAACGAGCTTGCCTATACCCTACTCCTCAGAAAAGAGTATCCGTCTTGGTTATATCCCATAACCAAATCGGCCACCACTATTTGGGAACATTGGGACGGCATTATGCCCAACGGTGAAATGTGGTCAAAAGATATGAACTCATTTAATCATTATGCTTACGGTTCGGCAATTGATTGGATTTATTCCGTTAGCGGAGGAATCAATCCCGTAGAAACAGCACCGGGATATGAAAGCGTTCTGATTGCTCCTGTTGCCGACGACCGAATTGATTGGCTTAAGGTTGAGCTTGAAACCGCACACGGCACAATTAAATCTGCTTGGAAACACGAAGACGGAAAGGTTGTTTATGAAATAACCACCCCTGTTGCCGCCACCGTTATAATAGACGGTAAAACACACTCCGTAACTAGTGGTAGCTACGTATTCTGATTCAAAATAACTAAAAAAGGGACTGTCCCACTAAGGTTAAGCGAGGCATTCCCTTTAAAATTATTTCCAATACTCCTTGATAAGATCACGCGCATCGACCGGATTGGCTTTACCGTAGAGGATAAGGTTGCACGTGTCAAGGTTAATAACGACGTTATCGGTACCGATATCCTCAATAGCACGCATAAGCACTACGGGAGTCTCCTGCCCAGTTTCAAACAGGAAACGGATGCCGTATTCTTTGAGTTTTTTACAAAGTCTGCGAAGAGCATATATGGTTTTCATATAACGCTCATCAGCAGGGTTTTCGGGCATAAAGCCAACATGAGTGGCGAGATTTTTCACGCCGAGCTTTGCGGCAAAATCGGCAGCCATCATAAGGTCATCGAGTCGGTCGGCGCGGTATCCGTCAGGTACAAGACCGAGGTCGTATTGTCCCTCATAGAAATTCCACGACTGAAGTCCACTCCAGCCTGCCCAGAAGGTTGAGATCTCAACACCTGTCTCCTTGACGGCGTTTTTGATAGTCTCTGCATTTGCATCGGTATAAAGCAAGGTGTCCCAAATATTCACCTGGCAGGTCTGAGGCTCGAGACCCTTTACCTCATTGAATTTAGCAACAATATCCGTGCTTTTATTAAAGTTTATAAGTACGCCGATCTTTGTGCTCATAATTCAATCACCTTTCCGTTATTCTCATAGCTTTCGCAGACCTTTTCGGCTTTTGCCCACTGGCAGAGCCAATGGTTGTCATACGAATACAAAAAATATAGACACATCATTGAAGATTACTCCAAAATGATGTGTCTAACTTTTTAAGTGTTAAATTTTTAAATCAGGTCTTTTGGGGGTTGCCCGAAATTATCAGAAATCTTCAAAAACCCTTGTAAATCAAGGATTATTTGCTTGCCTCTTCAACAGCAACTGCGCAAGCAACAGTCATACCAAACATTGGGTTGTTACCTGCACAGATAAGACCCATCACTTTAACGTAAAGTGACTGTCATCACTTTTAAGGGAGAATTAAATTGAACATCAAGCACATTTTTGTATTTGTTTAAGTATGTGATTGATAAACTATTATTTAAGTTTATCCAAAAATAATAAGATATATAACAACCAAAGCAATAGGCAGAGCAAATGTTATTATGTTAACTATTTTCCAAAAATGAAGCACGGTTTCCTCATCATCACTAACTGGATGTTTATCCATTATATTAAGCAAAACTATATTAGATATTATAAAATGCGGAACAATGATTATCAGCGACAAAGTGAACACGCCTTGAAATACAGTAATAAGTAATGCTGATGCAACTTGTACTATTGAGGTTACTTTAAAATAATTTTTTATTACTTTTGCTTTTTTATTTCTGAATTCTGCTTTATCCTTTGATTCCAAGTAGCCATAATACATAATTATAAAATATCCTAAGCCAATTCCTATAGCAGCAAATATCGCACATGCACCAAATAATTTAACATCAAATATTTTATACCATTTTGGTCTTGAAACTATAGTTTCCAAAATTCCATTTGAATTTTCTTTATAAATCTGAGTGCTATCAAAGCTAATTTTATTTAAAACTAATATTTCTTCTGATTTTTCATCATACTTATATAAAAATTCTTCATCATTTGTTTCTTCTAAAAATGCACCATTTTTAGCATCATATATATAACCGTAGCCCTGACTACTAATTATAAGTTTATCATCATCAATTGCACAACTGAGTCCTCTTGAAGTATCTATCCCTACGCACCATAGAAAATCACCCGATTCATTATATACATTAACGTAATTCGAATAATAGTAACAAACATAAATTTGTTTTAATTCTTCATCATACATAACCGTATCGATAATATCAGGGTCAATAAATTCTTCCTGCAATTCTTGGTAATTATCATTACTTTTACTGCAATAATAAGCACTAAAGCTTCCCCATACAATGCTAACAACAAACAAAATCACAAATATAATCATAAGTTTCGGTATGATTTTTTTCACATTACCACCTCTGTATTTATTGAATTTTAGCATAAGTAGTATAAACTGTCAATCTCATTAAAATAAAAAAGGCTTGAGAAAATTCCCAAGCCGTTTAATTATGCAATACGAATTATTTATTAAGTGCTTCGTTAACTGCAACAGCACATGCAACAGTCATACCAACCATTGGGTTGTTACCTGCACCGATAAGACCCATCATCTCAACGTGAGCAGGAACAGAAGAAGAACCTGCAAACTGAGCGTCAGAGTGCATACGACCCATAGTATCGGTCATACCGTAAGAA
>JAZUPL010000018.1:0-14915 GCA_045605175.1 Eubacteriales bacterium
GGAACGCCAACCTGACGAGCAAGAAGAACGTGCTCTCTGGTCTGTGCAAGAGGGCCGTCAGTACCAGCAACAACAAGGATTGCGCCGTCCATCTGAGCAGCACCGGTAATCATGTTCTTAACGTAGTCTGCGTGGCCGGGGCAGTCAACGTGAGCGTAGTGACGCTTGTCGGTCTCGTACTCAACGTGTCTGGAGTTGATGGTGATACCTCTTTCTCTCTCCTCGGGGCAGTTGTCGATCTGGCTGTAATCAAGGAACTCAGAACCGTTAGTAAGGGAAAGAGTCTTGGTGATAGCAGCAGTCAAAGTGGTCTTACCGTGGTCAACGTGACCGATAGTACCAATGTTAACGTGGGGTTTGGATCTTTCGAACTTAGCCTTTGCCATTTTGAAAATCTCCTTTAATAATATAATTTTTTATTTTTTTGTTTTTATTTCTCCCCTGCCCTTGCGAGGCAGGGATTAGAACCATTTGATATCAAAAACTCGACACGGGTGCCACCATATGCGGCATCACGGGCAAAATTACTTTGCAGCGCGGTTCTTGATAATCTCCTCCTGAATGTTCTTGGGAACATCTGCAAATCCGTCGGGCTCCATTACGTAAACCGCACGTCCCTGAGAACGGGAACGAAGTGCAGTAGCGTAACCAAACATCTGTGCAAGAGGAACGTGAGCGTATATTCTGGATACGCCGGGAGCAATCTGCTCCATAGAATCCATCTGACCACGACGGGAGTTGATATCACCAATAATATCGCCCATGTAGTCGTCGGGAGTGGTTACCGAAACCTTCATAATAGGCTCAGTAAGAACGGGATCTGCCTTTCTCATCGCATCCTTGAATGCCATAGAACCAGCAATCTTGAACGCCATTTCGGAAGAGTCGACCTCGTGGTAGGAACCATCAAAGAGGGTTACCTTAACGTCAACAACGTTGTATCCTGCAAGTACACCGGCCTGCATAGCACCCTGAATACCTGCGTCAACAGCGGGAATATATTCCTTAGGAATAGCACCGCCTGTTACAGCATTGACAAACTCATAGCCCTTACCGGACTCGTTAGGCTCAATAGTGATCTTAACGTGACCGTACTGACCTTTACCACCGGACTGACGGGCATACTTGGTATCCTGGTCAACCTTGCGGCGAATGGTTTCCTTATATGCAACCTGAGGAGCGCCGATGTTTGCCTCTACCTTGAACTCACGAAGAAGACGGTCAACGATAATCTCGAGGTGGAGCTCTCCCATACCTGCGATAATGGTTTGTCCGGTTTCGTCATCGGTGTAGGTGCGGAAAGTGGGGTCCTCTTCTGCAAGCTTTGCAAGAGCGATACCCATCTTCTCCTGACCTGCCTTGGTCTTGGGCTCGATAGCCTGACGGATAACGGGCTCAGGGAATACCATGGACTCAAGGATAATGGGGTGCTTCTCGTCACAGAAGGTGTCACCGGTAGTGGTGTTCTTTACGCCAACAACAGCGGCGATATCACCTGCGTAAACTACGTCAAGGTCGCTTCTCTCGTTTGCGTGCATCTGAAGGATACGGCCGAATCTCTCGTCGCTATCCTTGGTGGAGTTGTAAACCGCAGTTCCCTTGGAAACCGAACCGGAATAAACTCTGAAGAAGCAGAGTTTACCAACGAAGGGGTCGGTCATGATCTTGAAGGCAAGAGCCGAGAAGGGCTCGTCGTCGCTTGCGTGACGAACATCCTCTTCCTCGGTATCAGGATTTACACCCTTGATTGCCTCGATATCGGTGGGAGCAGGCATATACTCGATAATGTTATCGAGAAGTTTCTGTACACCCTTGTTCTTGTAGGATGTACCACAACATACGGGGATAATTGTGTTTGCAAGAGTAGCACGACGAAGTGCGGCACGAAGTTCCTCGTTGGTGATTTCCTCTTCCATGAGGTACTTCTCCATAAGTTCTTCATCGGTCTCGCAGATAGACTCAATCATATTTCTGCGATACTCTTCTGCAATCTCAACCATATCCGCAGGAATCTCTTCGATTCTCATGTCCTTACCAAGGTCGTCGTAATATACGTCAGCCTTCATCTCCATAAGGTCGATGATACCGCGGAAGGAACTCTCTGCACCAATGGGAAGCTGCACGGGCACTGCATTAGCACGGAGTCTTTCCTTAATCATTTTAACAACGCGGAAGAAATCTGCACCCATAATGTCCATCTTGTTGATGTAGCACATTCTGGGAACTTTATACTCATTCGCCTGGTTCCAAACTGTCTCGGTCTGGGGCTCAACGCCACCCTTTGCACAAAGAACGGTAACAGAACCGTCAAGAACTCTAAGAGATCTCTGAACCTCAACGGTAAAGTCAACGTGACCGGGGGTATCAATGATATTGATACGATATTTGTTTTCCTTAGCAGCGGCGGGATCGTTCTGAAATTGGGTAGGAACCCAGTAGCAAGTAGTAGCAGCAGAGGTAATGGTAATACCACGCTCCTGCTCCTGTGCCATCCAGTCCATCGTTGCGGAACCATCGTGAGTTTCACCTATACGGTGTGTCTTACCGGTATAAAAAAGGATTCTCTCGGTTGTTGTAGTCTTACCGGCATCAATGTGTGCCATGATACCGATATTTCTGGTATGCTCAAGCGAATATTCTCTGGGCATTTGAATCTTTCTCCTTCTTTATATCGAAAATTAGAATCTGTAATGAGCAAAAGCCTTGTTTGCTTCTGCCATCTTGTGGGTGTCTTCCTTCTTCTTGAAAGCGCCACCCATACCAGCCTTTGCATCCATAATCTCGCCTGCGAGACGCTCTGCCATGGTCTTTTCACCACGGTTTCTTGCATAGCTGATAATCCAACGGAGTCCGAGAGTCTGTCTGCGCTCTGCACGAACCTCCATAGGTACCTGATAGTTAGAACCACCTACACGGCGAGCCTTAACCTCGAGAACGGGCATAACATTCTCAAGAGCAGCAACGAAAACGTCAAGTGCGTTCTCACCGCTCTTTGCTTCGATCATTGCGAATGCATCGTAAACGATCTTCTGTGCAACGCCCTTCTTACCATCGTACATTACATTGTTGATAAGCTTGGTTACAAGCTTAGAACCGTACAACGGATCAGGCAATACATCTCTTTTGGAAATTTGACCTCTTCTAGGCACTGTACTTCCCTCCTTCATTAAATTATGATATCATAGGTACTCGAAAACATAACTGTTTCGTAAGTGCTCGGTTTGCGATTATATATTAGAAAATCTATACCATCACAGCACGTGAGCACATATCGTCCGACAAGACCTATTACTTCTTCGGACGCTTTGCTCCGTACTTGGAGCGGCTCTGCTTACGGTTTGCAACACCCTGGGTATCAAGGGTACCACGAATAATGTGATAACGTACACCGGGCAAGTCACGAACACGTCCACCACGAATAAGAACAACCGAGTGCTCCTGAAGGTTGTGACCGATACCGGGGATATAGGAAGTTGCTTCCATACCGTTGGTAAGTCTTACTCTCGCTATCTTACGAAGCGCCGAGTTGGGCTTCTTGGGAGTTACGGTAGTAACCTTGGTGCAAACGCCTCTCTTCTGGGGTGCAGAAAGATCGGTGGTCTCACGGCGAAGTGCGTTGAAACCTCTCTGAAGCGCGGGAGTCTTAGACTTATAGGGCTTATCAGAGCGACCTCTTCTTACGAGCTGGTTAAAGGTTGGCATGATTTTCCTCCTTCTCTAAATATTCATATCGGCGCAAAAAGGGCATAATACCCCCATTTCTGCCAATACCACCTAATTGTATCACGGACAAAGTCGTTTGTCAATGCTTTTGTTGAAAATTCATAAAAATTTTTTCCGTATTTAACAAATAAAAACGAATTACTTTCGTAAGCAAAATTGTATACAAAAATATTAATTATCAAGCAAAACAACACGCATTTCCCTGCTACGGTGACAAGCCTCGCAGTATAAAAAAGCAGACACAAAAAACAGTATGCTCGCTGCATCATGGGGGGTGTATATGATACTAAATCCATCTGCTTGACAAATATTTTATATTATGATATACTACCTATGATAAACTGATAAAATGGAGTAAGTATGTCTAAAATCAAAGTATGCTGCTACCTTGAAGACTGGGCAAGCGGCGGGATAGAGTGCTTTATCACGAATATTCTCACATCTTCCCCCCTCGACGGCTTTGAGGTAGATATAGTCGCGGACGTGGTTGAGGACAGTATTTACACCGAGGCAGTCGAAAAGGCAGGCGTGAAGGTTATAGAGATGTCAGGACGCCTGCGTGCCACCGAAAACCAGAGCATATTCCGCCGTATTGTAAAAGAGAGGGAGTACGATATACTTCATCTTAACATTTTTCACGGAATGGCTCTAAAATATGCAAAAATTGCAAAAGAATGCGGTGTTAGAGTCAGAATAGCCCACGCCCACGGTGCAGGCTTACGCAACTCACCGACAAGGTTTCTTAAACTCCTTTTGCATAATTTTAGCCTAATAAGATACAAAAACTACCTGACGCATTCGCTCGCGTGTTCCAAGTCGGCAGCAGAGTTTATGAGCCTCGACGGCGCCGAGATAGTTAAAAACGGCATAGAGGTAGAAAACTACGCCTTTTCCATAGAAAAGCGCAAGGAGATACGAGAGGCACTCTCTTTGGGTAACCGCCCCGTGGTAGGTCACATAGGCAGGCTTTCCAACGAGAAAAACCACCTTTTCCTCCTTGATGTATTTTCGGTTATAAAAAAGAAACTGCCCGAGGCAGTCCTGCTCCTTATCGGCGAGGGGGATATGAAGGTGGAAATTAAAAGACGGATAGCCGAGTTAAATCTTTCGGATTCTGTCAAGATGCTCGGTGCGAGGCGTGACGTCCCCGCCCTGCTCTCTGCTATGGATCTATTCCTTTTCCCGAGTTTGGTAGAGGGCTTTGGCATAGTGGCTCTTGAGGCGCAGGCGAGCGGACTTCCCATTATCACCTCCACAGCCGTCCCCAAGGACGCAAGGATAAGCGAAAACGCATTTGCACTCGAAACTAAGAGCGCCGAAGAGTGGGCAAATCTGTCCCTCTCTCTGCTTGACTCCGAGCCTGCCCGCGAAAAAGGCATTTGGTATGTAAAAAATGCTGGATTTGACCGCAAGACGACTGCCGAAGCCGTCCTGGCTATATACAAATCCGCCTACGAAAACAGAGGGGAAAATTGATATGGAAAACTCAAAAATTTCTATAATAGTCCCCATATATAATTGCAAGCAATATCTACCAAGATGCGTGGACAGTTTGCTTGGTCAAACCTACCCGAATTTAGAGATAATTTTGGTCAACGACGGCTCAGAGGACGGTGTTGAAGAACTGCTCCGTGGCTATGAAAAGGACGGGCGTATTATTGTCATAAACCAGGAAAACCGCGGTGTTTCCTCGGCGAGAAATACCGGCCTTGACAGAGCAACCGGTGAATACATAGGCTTCCTCGATGCCGACGACTTCGTGGATAGCGAGATGTACTCTACCCTTCTTTGCGCGGCCGAGGAGAGGGGGGCAGACATTGTTCAGTGCGGTGTGGTGTCTATTGATACTGACGGTGGGGAGAAAACGACCTCCTGTCCACCACGAGAAATTATTATAGACAAGCCCGAAAAGCAAAGCGGCGAACTGTTTCGCTACTATGGCTACGGTTGTTGCTCCAAACTCTACAAACGAGAACTAATAGGCGACATCAGATTCGACACCCGTTTTCCCATAGGCGAGGATTTGATGTTCAATCTCGGCACTCTTGCCTCTGCCCGTCGCACGGTGCTTCTGCCAATCGCTATGTACTATTACACCCAAAGGGAGGACAGCGCCACCCACACCGCATTTTCGGGCGAGAGGTTGCTATCATTTCGCAATATGCTCAAAGCGGCAGAGGAAAAAACTCCTTCGCTTATAGGATATATTCGCAACTGTCAACTGAATAACAATACCGATATAATATCAAAAATAATACTTGCTAAAGCCGACCAGCATAACGAAATCGTGGGCGAAATCAGGAAAGAGTGCAGGAAAAACTCCCTGTTTATTCTATTTTGCTCTGCTCTTCCGATAGGGCAGAAAATGAAACTCTTAGGTATTGGCTTTTTCTTTGGAATATACTCACGGTCGCTTAGGCAAAAAAAGGGAGGCTACGGTCAATAATGGAACAAAACAACACCGATAGACGCGCCCTGCAACTCGAGGAACTCTCCGTCCTCGACGAACTCGACAGAATATGCAAAAAGCATGGCCTACGCTACTTCCTGACGGCGGGGACGCTACTAGGGGCTGTACGACATAGGGGCTTTATTCCCTGGGACGATGATATAGACGTGGCTATGCCACGAGGGGACTATGACAGGCTCGCAAAGATTTGCGAGAGTGAACTTAGCGAGGGCTTTTTCTACCAAAGCGAAAAAACCGAGAGGCTTCACACCTTCTTCTTTGCAAAGATACGCAAGGACGGTACAGAGGTGACCGAGCATCTGCTTGAGTGCGTGGATATCCATAACGGTTGCTACGTTGACATTTTCCCTCTCGATAAATGCCCCGCTACCCCCGTGTTTGCAAAACTGTATTTTAAGACAATACAGATGTTAAACTGTGCAATAATATCCAAGGTGAGTCGGGATTTCAAGGACGAGTACAAGCCCTTTGCACGTTTTGTGTATAAGTGCATACGGTTGCTCCCCTTCTCGTGTCTTCGAGGATTACGCCACTTTGTCAGGTGGTTTTACTCGGTATTTAGCAGCGGAAAACGCTGGTGCACCGTCGCAGGCTCTCATGGCTATCCTCGCGAAACCTATCTTCCCGAATGGTTTTCGGACGAGGTTATGTTAGAATTTGAGGGCAAAGAATACCCTGCCCCATCGGGATTTCGGAAACTGCTCACCAATATGTACGGCGACTATATGACACCCCCCGCCGAAGGCGACAGAGGTGGCCACTTCACTTAACTGCTCACAATAGCAGGAAAAGCATATAAAATATTTCTATAATCATCAAAACAATTAACAAGGAGTTAATTATGAAAAGAGTTATTACCTACGGAACCTTTGATCTTCTTCACTACGGTCACATCAATCTACTCAAGAGAGCAAAGGCACTTGGTGACTATCTTGTAGTCGTGCTTTCCACCGATGAGTTCAACTGGAATATGAAGGGGAAAAAGTGCTACTTCACCTATGAGCAGAGAAAGAAACTGCTTGAGGCGATAAGATACGTTGACCTAGTTATCCCCGAGGAAAACTGGGAGCAGAAGATAAGCGACGTACAACTCTATCATATTGACACCTTCGTTATGGGTGACGACTGGGAGGGCAAGTTTGACTTCTTGAAGGACTACTGCGAGGTAGTTTATTTGCCAAGAACACCCGAAATCTCAACCACTCAAATCAAAAAGGAGCTCGGAAAATGATTCTTCACGATTCCCTCCTGGCCCAAGGAAAAGAGCAACCCCTCGTTAGTGTTATAATGCCTGTCTTCAACACCGAGGATTTCGTTGCTTTGGCTATCGAATCGATTCAAAATCAAACCTATCAGAATTTCGAAATTATATGTGTTGACGACGGCTCTGAAGACAGCAGTGCGAGTATAATTCGCTCCTATATGTTGAAAGATGACCGCATACGTCTTATCCAGATTGAAAACCACGGTCAAGGCTACGTCAGAAATATGGCGGCAAGAGAAGCAAAGGGAAAGTATATCCAATTTCTCGATGCCGACGACTATCTTTCCCCCTACACCCTCGACCTGGCCGTTGCCCGTGCCGAGAGGGACGAATCCGACCTTGTAGTTTACGATTGGTTTTATTACGAGCCGATAGGCAAAACCTCAAACTATGTAAACAAGGACGAGTTTTTCTCAAAGCCCATGCTTGAGGGAGAAGAATGCCTTGAACTTTTGAAGATTACTCCCTATTTCACGGTAAACAAACTCTATCGCAAGAGTTTTCTTTTAGATAACGGCGTGGTTTACGGCGAAAACTACATTTACGAGGATATTCCATTTTGGGTTAAGGTTTCGCTTAACGCAAAACGTGTTTCCTTGATACACGCCCCCCTCTATCGTGTAACCATAAATAAGAACTCCACCACCAAAACCAACCTTGGTACGGATAGGCACTGCCGTGGATTTATCCTCGCTACCGAGGAGGTCGTCCGCGATTTCAAGAAAAATCCAGCAACCGATGAGGCAAGATACTACGTATTCCACTACCTCCTTCAAAAGTTCGCCTATTATTACACCGCAAGGACTCCCAAAGAACTAAAGGACGGCTTTGTACGCGACTTCGTAAATGCCGTATCCGAATTTGATGTAAGCGACCTCGGTATAGATGCATATGTCAGCGACTACTTAAAGAAAGACGTTTTTCGTCGCAGGAACCACCGCAAATTTGGATCGATGATTGAGTTTTACTATGTGAAAAAGCCTTGGCTTAAAAAAATCTATGTCAAGGTGACCACTAAACTCAAAAACGGACTTCGAAAAATACGAAACCTGTTCGTCCCGAAGAAACAGCAAGAAGCAAGTTTAAGAGAAAAATATCTTGCCGAAACGAAAAGAGGTCTTTACGGTGACGTTATTCTTTTTATGGGCTTTGATTACCGATACACAGGCAACTCTCGTTACCTCTTTGAAGAAATGATAAAAATTCCTACAAGGAAAAAGATTTTCTTCGTCACCGACGACGTAAGAGTTCCCCTTGAATACAGAATAGAGCCACACACCGAGCGTGCAAACCGCTTTATTGCAAGGGCGAAAACCCTGATATTTGAAAGTTGGGTGTCCCCTCATATAGTGAAACGTGGCGGTAGTAATTGGATACAACTGTGGCACGGAACACCTCTCAAAAAAATGCTCTACGATACCCACGAGAAAACCGTCTATGAGAGAAATCCCGACCAAAAGGTGGCAAAATTTAAGGGAATAGAAAACTGGGATTATCTTATTGTTGACAACCCATCTATATCCTCCTACTTTGAAACCTGTTTCCATATTCCAAAGACAAAAATTGTCAGGAGTGGCTATCCCAGGGTAAAATATCTGTTTGACAATGTTGGTTGCGACGGATATAAGGCAAAACTTAAAGAACTGTACGGCTTCCCACAGGACAAAAAGATAGTTCTCTATCTACCCACCTGGAGGGATTATAACTACAAAACCGAAGAGGGTGAGTTTGACATTTCATACTTGCTCGATCTGGACAAACTTACCGAGCAGTTAGGCGTGGATTATTTTGTAGTTTACAAGGATCACGCATTCCTGTCAAACTCAAAACTTGTCAACTACCCTAACAACGATACCGCAGAAACCCAAGAACTTCTTCTCATGGCAGACTATCTTATAACCGATTATTCCTCGGTTATGTTTGATGCCTTTGCTCTTGATATACCGGTTATTCTTTACTGCCGTGATTTTGACAGAAACGAAGAAGAACGAGGAGTTTACGAGAGTATATGGGAGGATATTAAAGAGTTGAACTGTGAGGATGTAAGCGAAATCACACAAATAATTAACAACTACCCTCATCACTCGGTCTTGGAAACAGCAAAGCAAAAATACGGATACAAGAGCGAATGCAATCTTGCCGAATTCATTCTCGGCATGTAATCGCTTGGCAGTACTAAAGGAGCCTCTATGTTTCAAGCATTCAAGCGCAACAGATTCCTGCTTGAGGAACTGATAAAGCGCGACTTCAAAAAGAAATATAAACGAAGCATTCTCGGTATTGGGTGGAGCATACTCTCTCCCCTGCTCACGCTACTGGTTATGAATCTCGTTTTTTCCTATATATTTGGAAATGAAATAGAGCATTATATAATCTACCTCTTCTGTGGCAATCTGGTTTACTCATATTTCAACGAGTCAACATCCCAGGGCATGACCTCGCTTATGAGCAATGCAAACATTTTCACGAAGATAAACGTGCCGAAATACCTATTTCTCCTGTCAAAGAACCTGCAAACGCTTATCAACTTCGGGCTAACGCTTATAGTTTTCTTCATATTCTGCATCTTTGACGGTATTGCGTTTACTTGGGCGTTTTTTGCCCTTATCATACCTATTCTCTGCCTTGTTATCTTTAATATCGGCATTGGTATGATACTGTCTGCCCTGTTCGTTTTCTTCCGTGATATACAGTATCTTTGGAGCGTGTTTACCCTGCTTCTTATGTATATGTCGGCTATATTCTACAACGTGGCAGAATTCCCCGAGCATATACAGGCGCTCTTCCACATCAACCCCGTATTTGTTTATATCAAGTATTTCAGGGTGGTTGTGCTGGACGGTGCTGTGCCCGGAATAGGTCTTCACCTGTTGGCGGTGGGCTATGCTATTGTCGCTATCGGTATCGGTGCGCTTATCTACAAAACCAAGAACCACAGGTTCTTATATTACGTATAAGGAGGAAGTATGAGCGAACAGGAAAACAATCTCCCCCTTATAGAGTGTCACAACGTATCTATACGCTACATCACCGGTGATTTTCGCGAGATAGGCATAAAGGAATTTATAATTCGCAAACTTACGGGCAAATACAAGGTCAACGAATTCTGGGCGGACAGGCACATCACCTTTAACATAAACAGAGGTGATATGCTCGGTATAATAGGCACCAACGGTGCGGGAAAATCCACCCTTCTTAAGGCAATATCCGGAATTATGCAACCCACCGAGGGTTGGGTCGAACTAAGGGGCAAAATCGCCGCCCTGCTCGAACTCGCCTCCGGCTTTGATGGCGACCTGACGGTAAAGGAAAACACCTATCTGCGTGGTGCTATGCTCGGTTATACCCGAGAATTTATGGATAATGCCTACGAGGACATTATCGCCTTTGCCGAACTTGAGGAATTCCAAACCCGTCCCTTCAAGCAACTGTCCAGCGGTATGAAGTCGCGTCTTGCATTCTCCATAGCCTCCCTTGTAAATCCGGATATACTTATCCTCGACGAGGTGCTGTCGGTTGGCGACGGTGCTTTCAGGAAGAAGAGCGAGGCGAAAATGAAAGAGATAATAGGCAGCGGAGCAACCACAATTCTCGTGTCCCACTCGATTCCACAGGTACGCTCGATGTGCAACAAGATACTTTGGCTCGACCACGGAAATCAGGTGACTTTTGGCAGTGATGTTAAGGGAATCTGCGATATGTACGAACAGTTCCTTAAAACAAAGGTGATTCCCACTTTTGATTAAATTTCTTATATGAAAAACCGTGAATGCTCACGCATTCACGGTTTTTCTTTATTGTTTATCTTTTTTACCAAACAGACGGGCAAAGAAGCCTGTAAAACCACGCCACCACTTCTGCTTGCGAAGAAAAGCACCCACACTCTCTGGGCGAACCTTTTGCCCTTGGTCTTCCCTCTTCTTGTACTGAGAGTGATTATACATCAAGACGTTAGCAACAAAGTCGCGCACTTCATCGCTCTCAAAGTCCTCAGGAGTCGCACGGCTCCAACCGAGCAGTTCGGCATACTCGCCGTGATAAAGGTTGAAGAACACGCCCTTGGCATCCCACCAAAGCAGGTTGTATATTTTGTACGCACGACTGGCGGACAGGTTAAGATAGGACTGATAAAGCGGTATAAACATACCGTGGCTCATCAAAAAGTCCTTTATCTTTATGTAGATTAGTGGCACTTGACGGTAATACTTCCTGAAAAGTTTGGGTTTTGCCTGTTCGGAATATACCCTGTGATGAATCAGGACTTTCTCTACCTTTCCCACCTTTGAAGCAAGGGACAGGCTTGTCATAACAAAATATGTATCCTCAAACACTTTAAGTTCGGGATCGAAGGACAGCCCTTTTTCCTTTAAAAATGAATGACGATAGAGTTTGTTCCACACATAGCCGGTAGTACACTGGAAGAGTTGGTCGGGGAACTCGCTGGGAGAAACAATCTTCCCTCCGTCAAGCAGTTCGCCGTGGTCGCAGGCTATATTTGGCTCGAACTTTGCCTTCCTATCATTATATATATCATACTTGGCAATTGCAATATCCAAGTCCTCGCTTACTGCAAGGTCGTAGAGTTTTTCGAGCATAGTAGGCTCGCAGAAATCGTCCGCATCCATAAAGATGACAAATTCGCCACGAGCCCTCAAAAGCCCCTTGTTTCGTGCAAGAGATGGCCCTGCATTGTTCTCGGTAATAATACGGATACGGTCATCATTTTTTTGATACTCGGTTAGAACGTGCAAGGACTTGTCGGTTGAGCCGTCGTCCACGCAAATAAGTTCAATATCGGTAAGGGTCTGGGTTATTATAGAATCGAGTGCGGGACGAATATAGTCGTAGGCGTTGTAAATAGGCATTACAACCGTTACCTTGATTTTGTTGTCCTTGCCCGACTGTTGTGCCTGCTCGGAGGTGGCCTCGGTAGTTGCCTGCTCGGTTACCTCTTGTGCTTCGGGGGTGGAGTCGATAGTTGCCTGCTCGGTGTTTTTTGCCTCTAGGGTTTCTTCTGCGAGAGCGACATCCGTGTTTTCCACTATTATATCATCATTATTCATATTATCTAATGTTATATTATCGTTACTCATAACTACTCCTAATATCCCGTAGGGAAAGCGGGGTAATAAGTCTAATGAATTATTAACTTTTATTAAGTTTATTTTAACATATAATTAACACCTTGTCAATAAGAATATACTTCTCTCGCCTCCAAAATAGACCATAAGTGTAAAACTTCGGGCACAATTCCCCACTTTATACCCTTTTTCTCTACTTTTCGCCACGGTTTATCGGCAAAAGCCACAAGATTTATTTTACAATATCTTTTACCCGATTATAGGTGTATTCCCCCAATTTGAAAAATCACCCCAGCATACTGCCACAAGGCGTGTCGGGGTGATTTTCTTGTAATTTATTCCTGTTCATCCGAGCCACAAACATACAAATCAATATCTATTTTCGTTCTCGTGGCGTGGCAAAAATCTATAATATCCAAGTCGGGGGCAAGGCATGGGGTTATATCGCCCTCGTAAACGGTCGGAACAACGCACAGATAGAACTCCACGTCGTTTTCCTCGCTTATTTTTTTGAGCAATTCCACTTTGTCAAGAAGTTGCGATATACTTTTTCGCATCTGGCAAGAAACATACACATCATATTCGCTACATCTTCCAATTTCCCACCGTGCAGAATCATATTTTCTGCCGTCCCTGCGTTTATCGCCCTTTTTCCTTGACGCATCGGGGGAAAGATTTAGGACTTGCGACACGCTATCGGGGTCAAAATCGCCTACTATCACAAAGTATGTAGTACAACTGTTTTTAGAATCCATTGTATATCTCCTTCTCGCTATCGCTCAATTGTATATAAAACAATCGACAGTTTAATCTGTTCTATTTATGCCGAGGGGCTTTTATTTCATTATATCACAGACGAGAAGGATAAAACAATAGCCTTATGAAACAAATTCCTAAAACTAAAAACTACTTAAACTTAAAAGAGCCTCCCAGAAGGGAGGCTCTGTTCTATTTGCGAATTAAAAATTATTCGGTTATAGTAAGAGATTCGGGAATCTCTGTCACGGGGGTAGCAACAAACTCTGTGTTGTAAGAATCGGCTACCGAAACGGGAGATTCATCGAAAGCCTCGACCGACACCTCATTGTAAGTGCCAAGACCTGTACCCGCGGGAATGAGTTTACCAATAATGACGTTCTCTTTAAGTCCGAGAAGGTGGTCGCTCTTGCCCTTGATTGCCGCCTCGGTAAGAACCTTTGTGGTTTCCTGGAAGGAGGCTGCGGACAGGAAGGACTCGGTCATCAGGGCTGCCTTGGTGATACCAAGAAGCAGGTTTGCACTCTCGGCATAGCGAAGTCCTACCTCGCCTGCTTCGATTCTCGCCTTGATCTTCTCGTTTTCCTCACGGAATTCCAAGATATCAACCTTAGAGCCTTCAAGAAGTCCTGTGTCACCAGGATTCTCTACCTCGTACTTACGAGTCATCTGTCTTGTGATACACTCGACGTGCTTATCGTTAATCTCAACGTCCTCACCACGGTACACCTTTTGTACCTCGCGAATGATGTAGTCATAAACTGCATCTATGCCCTTCAAACGAAGAACATCTGCGGGGTTGAGGAAGCCCTCGGTGATAGGATCTCCACGCTTAACCTCCTGGCCGTCCTCAATAGACAGACGCATACCGAAGGGAATGTCATAAACAACTTCCTCCGAGGTAGGCTCTACGGGGTTCTTTATGTGAACGCGGGACATCTTTCTGTCAGACTCGATAATCGCAGTACCGCTAAACTCGGTAACGATAGCAGTCTTCTTGGGCTTACGAGCCTCGAAGAGTTCCTCGACTCTGGGAAGACCCTGGGTGATATCCGAACCTGCGACACCACCGGTGTGGAAGGTTCTCATCGTAAGCTGTGTACCGGGCTCACCTATCGACTGGGCAGCGATAACACCTACCGCCTCACCGATAGATACGGGGTTGCCGTGTGCGAGGTCTGCACCGTAGCAATGTACGCAAACGCCGCGCTTTGCAAGACAACGAAGAACGGTACGAACCTCAACCTGAGTAATACCAACCTTGACTATCTCGGAAGCCTGTTCCTCGGTTATCATGGTGTTGGCAGGAACAATAATGTCACCGTCCTCGGGGTTTACAACGTCGTCAATGGTATATCTGCCGACAAGTCTGTCGTAGAGTTTCTCGACAGTTACCTGACCGGATATAATATCAGAAACAACAATACCACTCTTAGCACCGCAATCTTCCTCGCGAACGATTATGTCCTGAGATACGTCAACAAGACGTCTGGTAAGATAACCCGAGTCTGCGGTACGAAGTGCTGTATCCGAAAGAGATTTACGAGAACCCTTTGCACCCATAAAGTACTCGAGCATTGTAAGTCCCTCACGGAAGTTGGACTTAATGGGAATTTCTATG
>JAZUPL010000019.1:0-34139 GCA_045605175.1 Eubacteriales bacterium
CTTCTTGGTCTTTTGGTTGTAGTATTTACCCCCTTCTCCTTCCTGTTTAAAAAGTTGCAAAACCTTCTTGGTAAACTTGCAAAGAACGAAGAAGATCAGGGTATGACCGAAGAAGAGTTGGTTTCGATTATCGAGGAGGCTGAGGAGAGCGGAGATATCGACGAGGACGAAAGCACGCTAATAAAGAGTGCAATAGAGTTCAACGAACTTGAGGTCGGGGATATTTTCACGCCCCGTATTGATATTACTGCCGTCCGCTCGGATGTAACGAAGGAGGATTTAGCAAAGGAATTTTCCGAAAGTGGTTATTCAAGACTGCCGGTTTACGAGGAAGATCTCGACAATATCATCGGTATCGTGTACTATAAAGACTTCTTTACCACGTCCTTTAAGCAGGGTACACCGATTTCTGAGATTATCAAGCCTGTGATGTATGTCACAAAGACACAGAAAATCAACGACCTTCTCCGCGATTTACAGGAAAAGCAGTTACACCTCGCCGTAGTTACAGACGAATACGGCTCTACCGCCGGAATAGTCACCCTCGAGGATATTCTGGAGGAGATTGTCGGCGAAATTTGGGATGAGCACGACGAAATTGTCGAAGAGATAAAACAGATAGAGGAAAAAGAATACATAGTATCAGGCATGGCAAACCTCGAAAAACTGTTTGACACCCTGGATATGGAACTCGACGATGAGATGGACGCCCTGACGGTAAACGGTTGGGCTATGGATATTCTGGGTAAAATCCCCGAAGAGGGCGACAGTTTTGAAGTCGGAGGTCTAACCGTACACGTGTTGACAATGGACGGCCGTCGAGTAGAAAATCTGCACATTCTCGACACCCGCGAGTCAGAGGAAGACACCGAGGAAGATGTAAAAGAAGACTAACTTAAGTTTTCCGCACTTTATTCCAAAAATCCGAATAGAAAAAGAGGCATTATGGCTAAAAACCATACTGTCTCTTTTGTTTTGCAGTTTTCTTTACTGCTTATTTTTTCTTTCCCCTTTCTCCTTTTCCCGCCATTTTGCCGCCAATTCTACCAAACAAAGAGCAAATTAGGTCAAAGAGCGACCGTCCACCAAGAATAACGGCAATAGAAAACAAGAGTTTAAAAATCAAGGAAATCGGTGTAGGGGTAGAGGAAAAGACGAACAGGCGATGCGTTACGGCACAGGCAAATAGCGATAGCACCAAGGGGGACAAAAGACCGTTTACGAGATCTATTCTAAAGCCAACCTTTTGCCACAGGCGAATTATAGAAAGAAGAAGGTTAAAGCCTTCCATAGCAAGAATAACAACCGCATATCCCATAATTCCAAGTGGCGGTATAAGAAAATACACCAAGACTATCGATAGGCAGGCATCAATGATATTTACCCACATTGAGTATATATGCTCCCCTACTCCTTTGAGCATAGAATCTGCCACGTGGTCAACATACATTAAAGGCAAGACAGGGGCAAGAAATGATATATAATATCCCGCCTCGGATGAGGAAAAGATAACATAGGCGAGTTCCTCGGAAAAGAGGGATATGACAACCGAGAGAATAACCGAATATGATAGCGTTCTTGTCAGGGCTTCCGAGGCGAGCGCACGCATACGTTCTTTTTCGCCCAATGAGTGTGCCTCGGCGAATTCCGGCACTAATAGATTGGCACAACAGGACAGGGGCGTAATCGGAAAAAGAAGCAACGGAAGAGCCATTCCGTGAAGTGTACCGTAGGAGGAGAGTGCCTCGGACATACTATCGCCTCGAAATACAAGGCGGCGAGGTATAAGGCTATGCTCCATTGTCAAAAGTCCCGATCGAATAACGGCAGAGGTCGCAAGCGGTAGTGCCATCCCTGCAACCGAAGTGAAAGACGCCCCGACCGTACGCTCGGAGTGGCGGCGGTCTATTACGAACTCTACAAGGGCTACGCTTGCCGCCACCAGTTCGGTGAGTACCACCCCCACAGCCAATGCGATTGCCGCCGCCTCTGCTCCACCGTTTACCGAGCCGAGAAGGACTATGGTAAGTATAATTCTTGCCATTTGGGCTACGACCTGGACGGTGGCATTGAGTGAAACACGCCGAATTGCTACAAAATAACCCGAAATTACCGAAGAAATTGCACAGGGGATAAGAGATATAGAGAGAATACGCAGGGCGTGTGCGGTGCGAGAATCGCCAAGAAGAGTTTCGCCAATGTAACCACCACAAATAGCGAGAACCGCCGTGGCTACACCACTAAACAATAGTGTATAAAGAAATGCCCCTCGCAATATACGACCCGCATCTTTTCCTCTTGTGCCACCGAGCGCTCCCGCAACAAGGCGAGTGACGGTGAGATTTATACCCGAGGTGGCAAAGGTCAAGGTAAAGCCATATGCAGTCATTATCAAGGTGTTTAGCCCCATGGTTTCTGCCCCAACCGAACGGGATATATACGCCCCGAGAAATAGTTGGACACTACGCATCGCTATGCCGACGGAGGTAAGCAAAAGTGCGTTTTTTATAAAAGTAATTCTTTTGTTTGTCATTGTTATCCCCTTTCTATTCTAATTTACTGAAAAGGAGAAGAAAAAATAACCGTCAAACCAAAAGAATGGTTTTGTCTTTTATAAATGTTAATTTTTATTTTTAGTTTTCAATTTTGCGTATATTGATAAGGCGTTTATCGCAGGGTGCATATAAAAAGGCGAACACAGGATGTATTCGCCTTAAATTGTTATTTAATTCTCGCTTATTGATAACATATATTCAATGTATCGGGATAGAAGTTCGCTGCTTCTGGAGGGGGATTTACACACCGTAGAATAAAGTTCGGGCAAAGAGGTGCTAAAAGCCAAGTCCTCGCAGGAAATCTTAATGCTTGAAGGGTCAAGTCTGTGCCAATAGAGTGTCACTCTGCCCCCCTCCGTACCTTCTCTATAAGTGCGTCCACCATAGGTGTATGTCACGGTTATAGGCTTTTTTGTATAGATATATAGCCTGTTTTCATATATATCAAGGCTGATACTGCTAACCAATCCGTCAACCCTTTTGCTAACATCAAACTCGCTGCTGGTGGGAAAATAGGACGAATAGGAAGAGAGTGTCTCGTCTATATTTCCCTCATACGAGGCGTAAAGTGCATAGTAGAGATAGCGAACAATAGCGGTTTTTACCCTCTCATTTTCGGCAAGTTCAAGAGAATTGTATGCAAGAGCGAAGGGGGTAACACTACTTTCTATAATCTCGCCCTTAACTTCCAGTTGAATACTGACCTCTTCACATATTCCGTCGCTATAAATATACGGATAACTAAATTTTAGATATTTTCCAGAATTTATAGTTACTATATCAGAGTCCTCGACGGTGCCGGTAAAACAAACTCCCCGTGCAATGATATGAATAGCCATTTCCGAGTCCTCGGAAACGAAGAACATAGGAACATATACATTCAGTATGGGATATGAACCCAAAGTCAGGTTAGATAAAAGACCTCCCTCAGACGATATGGTGATAAAGTCGGCTATGTATTTTGTGACGCCAAGCGAGGTAAGCAAGCCATCGACCACGGCATACTCGACAATCTCGACAGGGTATGCTCCATTTTTGTGGTAAAATCCGTAGGAATTGTTAATTCTATCAGATAAAATAGTACCTATGGTGCAAGAAACAGAGTTGCCCAATACCTCGCCAAGAATTGCCGGACAATTCTTAAGAATCACGCTTCCCGTGGTGGAAATGACCGCCCCTTCTTTTGAAACCAGGGTGGAATTTGTCACGGCTACCTCACCCACAGACGAGATAGCAGGGGCTTCTGTTGTAGAAATCAGCGAATCCAAAACGGTGATTTTTCCCGTTTGAGATACAAGGGCTGCGGCGGTGCTTCCGTAAGAATTAAGGCCTTTTACTGTGAGGTCACCTCGAAACACCCTTGCCACGGTGCCAAGCGAAACCAAACCGTCGGTAAAGTCAATATCGATCGACACCCAGTCACTCGCACCCACAAGGCCTCGCTCACCCTCGCCATAAATTTTAGCAGAATTGGCACAGATAGAAACCTTGCCGTCCCCCGACAAATTAATCAGGTTAAAGTTGCTGTATACTACGTAAGGATTGCTATATGCTACTATCTCCGAAAGAGATAGGTCTATGGTTTTCTCGTCATTTACCTCCAAAACAATCGAGGAAGAAGCAACAACATTGGTGAGCAATTTTGCCTTTTGATAGTTGATCTTTATATCAGAGAGGGCGGAAAAGGACTCGGTATAGCCGAGAAGTTGTCCGTTTTCGTCTATCAACTCCCACACTCTGAAGTCCTCGGGAATATCAAGCGACGGCGACACCTCATCACTATAACGGGTGGTAAACGAGCATTTTGTTATGCTATTTGTATAGGAATTTGGCGATACAAAACTCGAAAGAAGGCATGAGTTTTCAAAGGATACGGGCTTCACATCTGACTTAGAAAAATGCGATGCAAAGGTGGGAGAATTAGTGTACAATACACCGTCGAGGTATATTTTTGTGTCCTTAACAGAAGCGTAGTTGTAAGAAATATTGCCATAGACACGGCACTCGCCTGAAAAAGTGATTTTGGCAGTCGAGCCACGCATCGCCATTACATTAGAGTTGTCGCGGGAAATAATGTCGCAGTTTACAAGCGTCATATTGCCATAATTCTCGGCAAACACCCCGAATCTTCCGCTATCGGTATAAAATATTGAGTCGTATATATGGGCGACACCGTTACCGCGCACGGATAGCCCCGCCATCATATTAGGACAATGCTTGTGAATATAGGCGTTGTGAATCTCTGCCCTGCTGTTGCCTATTATCTCAAAGGCATCGGGGGCTAAAACACGAAACATATTTCTCCCACCGTCAAGATACAGTTGCGAATTACCGTTAAAGGACATAAAGGCGGACGTCTGATTTTGCAAATATACGGTACATCCGTCACCAAGAATAGTTACATCAGCCACGCCTCCCACCTCGATAACCGAAGATTTCATAGTTGTACTGGTGAAAACAATACTCGATGATCCAAAGTCCAAGGTGTAGTCGGTATATGCTTTTGCTTCAATTGTGGAATTTACAAGAGCCTCGTAGTACGAGGGGAGAAATTCGAAATAGTCGCCCGACGTAGCAGTATAAAAGGGGGCAGAAAAACTGTAAAGTTCTTCGGTTGTACCGTCTTTATGCGTGACGCGCCAAACGGCATCGGTTGTATTCGTGTCATCGGCATAGGCAAAAATCCCTATGGCAAAAACGAGCGATAGGGTTGTTATTATCAAAATCAAGGCTTTAATGAGTTTGTTCATTTGCGCCTCCTAAATACTCTATACTAATTATATTGTAGCATATAGATATTGTAATTACAAGGTGCGCCTGTTTAGATTTTTTAACACATATTTTGTTGAAAATAAATAAAAGAGTTTATGTAGAAAAAGACCCACGGCAGAAGCCGTGGGGCAATATTGTTTATTTTTATACGGTATTAGCCGTTGACCATCTTTGCAACCTCGGCTGCAAGATCGTCCTCTCTCTTCTCGATGCCTTCGCCCTTGTCGAAACGAACAAAGCCGGTAACCTTGATAGAACCGCCAAGTTCCTTTGCAACAGAAGCAACATACTTACCAACAGACATAGAGTCATCCTTAACGTAAGCCTGCTCAACAAGGCAGTTGGTTTCGTAATACTTGCCAACCTTACCCTCAACGATCTTAGCAAGCACCTGCTCAGGCTTGTTAGCCATCTTGGGATCCTGCTGCATCTGAGCGATAAGAATACGCTTCTCTTCCTCAAGAACCTCTGCAGGAACAGACTCTCTGTCAAGATAGAGAACTGTCATAGCAGCAGTCTGAAGAGCAACGTTCTTTGCGCACTCTGCAAAGCCGTCCTTGTCAGCAACGTCGGTATCGAAGCTAACGATAACGCCGGTTGCACCTGCACCGTGAATGTAAGTAGAAACAACACCCTCTACGATAACGAAACGACGAAGAGAAAGCTTCTCGCCAATCTTGTAAACAAGTTCGTTAAGTTCAGCAGCAACGGTGGTCTCGGTGTCGCTGAGCTTGCAAGCAAGGAGAGCCTCAACATCTGCAGGCTTGTTCTCGATTATGGTCTTAAGGATCGCCTTAACGAAATCCTTGAAGAGCTGGTTCTTTGCAACGAAGTCGGTCTCGGAGTTAACCTCTACCATAGCGGTTACGTCACCGATGGTCATAATGTCAACGATACCCTCTGCTGCAATTCTGTCTGCCTTCTTTGCAGAAGCAGCCATGCCCTTCTCACGAAGAACCTTGATAGCAGCCTCAAGATCGCCATTTGTCTCTGCAAGAGCCTTCTTGCAATCCATCATACCGCAACCAGTCTTTTTTCTAAGTTCTGCAACGAGTTTTGCACTAATCTCTGCCATTTTAATTTCCTCCTAATGATTTTTCGACTAACCGAATTAAGCCTCAACGGTCTCTACGGTTTCTACTGCTACTTCCTCAGTAGCCTCTGCCTCTTCTACACCGCCGTGTGCAGCGATAACTGCATCTGCAAGAGCGCCTGCAATAAGTTTGATTGCTCTGATAGCGTCATCGTTACCGGGAATGATGTAGTCAGCATCATCGGGATCGCAGTTGGTATCAACGATTGCAACAACGGGAATACCAAGCTTCTTAGCCTCAAGAACTGCGTTTCTCTCCTTGCGAGTATCTACGATGAATACGCAGGAAGGAAGGCTATCCATCTCCTTAATACCACCGTAGGACTTCTGAAGGTCCTCGATTTCCTTGAGTTTCTTCGCAACTTCCTTTTTAGGAAGGAGGTCGAAGGTGCCGTCTGCCTGCATCTTCTCAAGATCCTTAAGTCTCTTGATAGAGCGACGAATGGTCTGGAAGTTAGTAAGCATACCACCGGGCCAACGAACGTTGGTATAGAACATACCGCATCTGATAGCCTCATCCTTGATGGTGTCTGCTGCCTGCTTCTTGGTACCTACGAAAAGAATAGTACCACCGTTCTGAGCAAGCTCTGCAACAAAGTTGTAAGCCTCCTCGAACTTCTTAACGGTCTTCTGAAGGTCAACGATGTGAATACCGTTTCTGTGAGTAAAGATGTACTCACTCATCTTGGGGTTCCACTTCTTTGTAGGGTGACCGAAGTGAACGCCTGCTTCAAGCAACTGCTTGATTGTAATTTCGAACATTTTATGTTCCTCCTTTGGTTTTTCCACCATAGCAACACAACGCTACGACTCATAGAGCACCGGCAACGCTCCCACTTGCTATGTGCGAATTTTTTGCGTTTTTCACGCACGAAAAATAATAACATAATATTATTATTTTGTCAAGCACAAATTTCCGAGGCTGTCAAAGTTTACAATTTGTTAACAATTTAGAGCAATGTTGGCAATCCTAAAAGCGGATACACAAGGGCGTCAAGCGCTCCGAGGGTGGCTTTCGGGGGGAGTGGGTTACGCCCTTTTCCTACCTCGACAGTGAGCGAAGGAATACCGCACTGACCTGTGTAGTCACACAGTCCACCGTAAGAAGCCGTGCCTGAGGGGACAGAAAGACGGTAGCCCGAATGCTTGGCAAAATATGAGCCGAGTTTTTCTCCGCGAGGACCAAATGCGTATATCTCCTCCCCCTGCGAATGCAGTGAAATCACGGCCTGTGGAAACAATGCTCGAATAAAGGAGGCGACCGCTCTGCTTTCAGGCTCGCTCTCGGGGTATTCGCCACTATAAAGCGATGGCCCCGCGCCAATTCCCCTGTCGCCTTCTACACTTTTATATTCACAAAAGCGATAGTCATAGTTGTGGTTTAAGTCAACGCCTCTCGCGTTAGCCTGCCAGGAGTCAAAATTACCACCCGACATTTTATATTGCCTTTCTTTCAAATATTCACAACTCGGACCATTGTTGCAGAGTTCTACCCCGTCAGGGTTTACACATGGGACTATATAATAGGTAGAGTGTGTCAAAACCGTGGAAATATCCATACCGTAAAATTGCGCACCCAACCCTTTGTTCAAAATGTAAATAAAGGCGTACAAAACATTGGTTGTTACACTTTCGAGGGCGTGATGAGTGCCAAAAATCGCAACACGCCTCCCACCTTCCCCAATTTTAAACATTTCTATATTTCTGCCCTCTATACTCTTGCCTATGTTGTAGGCAAATAGAGTTTCATCAACTCCAATAATTGTTTTCATCCTTTCTCTGCCTGCATTATCGGAAAGAACAAACAACTCACGAGGCAAACTTAAAAGTCTTTCTTTCAATTATAATCACTTTCCTTTAACTAAAATAATTTAACTATTGAAAACAGGAACAATTTATGTTAGAATAGACAAAGAAAACCTACGGCGGTGAAAAATGAAGATTAACGAAAAGGGCTTTATTAGTAGATTGTTTTTGATATTGGCTATATCAAACATCGCAGTTTACGTATTCTATCACATTTCCTATCTTATGGAATACAACTGGTTCGAATATGTTCGCACCTATATAGCCGAAATATGGGAGTTTTTGTTTATTCCGATTTCGGTTGTAGTAATGTTGGAATTACATAGTCAAAATCGAAAGTTGGACGCATTCAAAACAGCCCTACTTTGTTCGGTTGCCCGTGTTTTCTATACTATCCCCTTCTATTATATGGAATATATGAGGGAGAGTTATCCTCCCAACAGTTTTGACTCGTTTATTATCTCTATGTTGTTTACCCTTATTACCGTTGTTATAACATTTGCACATCTTTATTTTGTTTACGGTATTCTTCTTTTGATATATCACTTGCGTAGCAAGGGTGACAAGGACCACCTTGCTAAGTCCCTAAATGGTAAGGCGTCATTCGATTTTTCTTCCCCCGCTTCTCTTATCTGCCTTATTGTATGCCTTTTGCAGTTTGTGATAAAACTCGTGGGTGTAATTGTTGACACTGTGAGCTTCCTCTTACAATACGGTGGTGGTTACACTCTGCCTGAGATACTGACAATGCTTTTAGACTATGTAATTTGCATCGGGTTGCTTGTTGTTTCCTATTTGTTGGTTTGCAAAACAAGAAATATAATCAAAACAGAAGAGAATTGATATGAATAAAAGAATAATACCTATTGAACAGTGGGCCAGTCCCGATGCGCCATTATCCCAAAGGCCTCCTGTACTTACCCACTACAAATCCGAAAGCAAAAGTACAAATGCTACCGTGCTAATACTTCCGGGCGGAGGTTATTACAAGCTTTCTACCCACGAGGGAGAGGGGTATGCCGAGTTTTTTGCCAAGCTTGGAATGGATAGCTTTGTATTGGAATACAGACACAGCCCCGACCGTTTCCCTGCTCCCCTTAAAGATGCAAGATATGCCATAAACTATATTCGCAAAAACGCCGACGTTTTTGGTATAGACAAAAACAAGATAGCAATAATGGGTTCTTCTGCGGGTGGTCATCTTGCGGCGCTAACCTCTACTTATAGAAGTGATATAGGCTACGGCGAGTTAAGTCCCGAGGATTATTTACCAAACGCACAAATTCTCTGCTATCCTGTAACCGATATTGTTTCGCACCCAGGCTCGTACGATAATCTGCTTGGCAAAGAGGCAGAGTGTCTGGCAAACTCTGTTACCCCCACCCTTATTGCCGACAAAAACACTCCACCCGCCTTTATCTGGCACACCTCGACCGACACGGCCGTGAGCATCGCAAGCACCTATGCTTATACACAAAGGCTGCACCAACTGAGAGTGCCCTGCGAGATGCACGCCTTTCCCGTTGGCGACCACGGTCTTGGACTTGCCGACTGTGGGGAAAGAAATATTCCCTATGTTGCCAAGTGGACTACCCTACTTAAAGATTGGTTGATGTTTAACGAATACCTACCCAATTCATAACAAAAAACGCACCTTTCGGTGCGTTTTTTCGTTTTTATGATGTAAAAAGAATTAACACGGGGGTGCGGTAAGATTAAATTTCGCCGAATTTTGCCTTTGGCGATTTTTCCACAAGGAAGAAGTAGGGTGAGTCGGGAGAGTTGAGTATATGGAACTCGGAGGGGCAGATGCGATATTTAGATAGTGTGGAAAAATACTCGCGAAGCATATCCCCCTCAAGCGCTCCCTCCTCGTGTCCAGGGTAGATTGCCACTATCAAAACACCATCGGGAGCGAGTAGTTCAAGCGCCGCCTTTACCGCAGGGAGAGTGGTTTCTCGCATAGTGGTAACCGCCTTATTGCCACCACGAGGAAGATAGCCGAGGTTAAACATTCCCGCCTTGATAGGCTCGTTTACAAATTCCTTAACTCTATGGTGTGACGCGCATATCAGAGTGTAATTTTCTGGTGCGCCGTTGGCTTTTAGATGTGCCTCGGTGGACAAAAGTGCATGCTCTTGAATGTCAAAGGCAAATACTCTGCCCTCTTTGCCAACCGCTCGTGACAGAAAAAGCGTATCATTACCGTTGCCCATTGTGAAGTCTATGGCGATGTCCCCCTCTTTGAGATGCTCCATAATAAAATGCTTGTGTAGTCCTACCAAATCAACCATTTGCTATCTCCTTTCCGAGCGAGGGCCTTACAAAAGCCGTATAATTGGTTTTGTAAGTAACAAATCCAGGCTTTGAGCTTGTCGGTTTGCGAATATTTTTAACACGGGTATAGTCCACTGCTACAATGTCGGCGGTCGCCTGACTATAATATGCCGCCACCGAAGCCGCCTCGGTATAATCGCGCTCTGACGGTTCTTTTCCCTCGGTGATGAGGATACAGTGCGATCCCGGGATATCCTTGGTATGGAACCAGATGTCGCCCTTGTCGGCTTCCTTAAAGGTCAGATAATCGTTTTGGATATTGTTTCTTCCAACAAGAAGAGTAAAACCACCCGACGTATGAAGCGTAATAGGTCTTGCCTTTACCTTCTTTTGAGGTTGGTAGCCCTTCATTCTTGATGCGTAACCCGAGCGATAGAGTTCATCTCTTATCTCAACCAAGTCCTCCTCGCTCTCTGAACGGTCGAGGAATCCCTTTACCGTTTCAAGATATACAAGTTCGCTCTCCCATTTTGCTATCTGCTCGGTCAAAACTTCTTTTGCCGTTTTGGCTTTGTTGTAGAGTTTATACATTCTCTGGGCGTTTTGCGAGGGAGAGAGGCGAGAATCGAGTTCAACGGTTATCTCGGGGCAGGCGTCGTCATAATAGTCCACAGTGACAAAGGAGGTCATACCTCTTTGTAGTCTATAAAGATTTGCCGTAATCAGGTCACCTTTTTTCTTGTATTCCTCGCCCTTTTCGCTATCCAGAAGCGACTCGCGTTGTATGGCAAGCTTTCGCTCGGTTCTCGCTATGGCGTTATTGAGAAGTGTAACGAGGTCGTGGGCCCTTTGGTGTATTCTCTCAAGCCTGTCTTTCTCGGCAAAATAGAGGTCGAGCATCTCGGATATTCTATCAAAATGGAGTATTTTTACCGAGTCGCCAAGATAGGTAATATCCATATAGGAATAATCAACCGGTTTGTCATTCTCGTCTATGGCAACGGTGGGAGTGTATCTTTCCTCAACAAGCAGGTTTGCCCATTCGCTCATCACCGAGCAGAGCCTATCCTTGTCAACCGAGAGAAGCGGTACGTCTATACCACCCGTGGCACGATAGACAAGTTCGTGGGCTATCTGTGTGGCTATACCCGAATAGGTGGAGGTAATAAACTTTTCGCAAGTTCTCTCACCAGGGAAGGCTTTAATTTTCTCGTAAAAGACCTCCTCGTCAAACTCAAGGGGGCAAATTTTATCGAAAGTGGCGGGTATTTGATACTTCAATCCGGGCAATACCTGACGAACGGTGCTGGCAGCAAAGTCGATTATCTTCATCGCTGTTATAATTTTGTTCTCTTCGTCGGTGACTATTAGATTGGCGTATTTACCCATTATCTCACAAATAATATGCCTCTTGGTGGGGAATCCCATTTCATCGTAACAGGACAGGTCAAATACCGCAATTCGGTCAAATCCAAGTTGGCGTACATCTGTAATTCTCGCGCCTAAAAACAATTTTCTCAGGTGCATACAAAGCATTGGCGCTTTCGCGGGATTGTCCTTTGCAACAGAGGAAACCTGAAGTCTTGGAGCATTAGGCCCGACGTTAAAAACAAGTCGTGTGCTATTTCGACCGTGGTGTACCAACAGGTCTATTTCATCAAGGCGAGGTTGAAGCACCTTTTCCACCTTTGCCTCGGGGAAGTCCCTGCGAAACTCGCTTATAGAGGCTCGCATCATACAAGCATCAAAGGCCATAACTTTCTCCTTCTTTTTTATTCTTTAGAATAGTATTTTAGCATAAAGATAGCGAATAGTCAATAAGACCATTCGCTATCAAGTTATATTTTTTTGCATGGCAGATAGGCAATTCCGTTGCTTAATCTTATGTGAACTCCGCGATAGATCACCGTAAATTCGCCTCGCCCCCGTTTACTTACCAAATAGCACCATATAATGCTGAGCAATTCACAGAGGGGAGGAAGTTTTGCACCGTGATATACATTTCCTTTTTCATCTATGACTATTTGATAGTCGGATATCGCCCCATCAACAAGTTTTATTGAAGAGAAAAGCGTAGGAGAAAATGGGTTTATACCGTCAAGAGGAAGTATGTGCCATCTACTCATAGCAACAACTGTGACAATTTCTCGGCTTACCGAACCATCAAGCGTCGTATAGGATGAAAATAATTGTTTGCATTTTTGTAGTTTTTTGGGATAAACGCCGTCACCCGTGTTAAAAATTTCAAGTTCTACGATTTTTTCGCCACACCTTATATCAAGGCTGGAGTTTGGAAAACCTCGAATAAATGAAAAAAAGAAAGACAGGGCTATCTGCCACTCTGACGGGATAGGCATCTGCCCGTAACATCCTATTCCCTTTACGCAGAGGTCGCCATCAGAATCTGCCGAGAGCATAATAGCACCGTCAAGAGGCTCAAAGTTTGACACTTGGTCGCTCGAGGGAGAAAATAATGCCACAGTACGCCCACCAATGGAAAGGTCAAATCTCTCTATAATAGTCACCTCCGTAGCGACTACTATATTATATGCAAAAATCTAAAACCCGTTATAGTATATTAGATTTTATATACTCTAAAATCTGCTCTTTTTCGTTTTTTATTTCGCCTTTAATTATAGCAAACAAAACCTTTTCAAGCGTCTGACCGACGGAGGGGCCTGTAATGCCGAGAGATATAACGTCATCGCCTCGGATACTAAGTCCTCTTATGCTATATGTTCCGTTATGTTTAACATATTCTGCAAGTTCAAGTTTTCCATCCCTGCCGAGTAATCGACGGAGTTGAATTTGCTTTATAACCGGCTCTGTGCCAAACTTGTAGAATGCCCCAGATATGGAAATCTGCGAATCAAGATCTTCTTCTAATAATTCGAGCGTACCTGTGCCTAACCAAATGGTTGCTCCATCAAATTTTAATCTTCTTGTAGCATTCTCATATGCGGTGCTTGGATTTTGTGATCCGAGGACAAACAAGGACAACATTTTATTAAAGCCATCAGTAGCATTCTCAAACCTTTCCCTCTCCGGTAATTCTATTTTTTCAAGTTCGGGCAAGAGGGAGGCAAACACCTCCGAGAACTCACTAATTATACGGTACGCCCCTTTACCCGACATCAGTTTTCTTAACTCTGTGGCAATTCTTTCTACCGATATATTGGCAAGAAGCGGGTACAATTCCTTTATTGCTTCGGCGGTTTTTTCCTCAATGCTAAAGTCAAGAACAGAGGCAAAACGAAGAGCGCGAATGATACGCAAGGCGTCCTCGGTAAAACGAACACGAGCGTCACCAACCGCACGGATTATACGGCTTTTTGCATCCTCAATTCCGCCAAAAAGATCCACAAAACCTCGCACGGGGTGATAGCACATAGCATTTATGGTAAAATCTCGCCTCGACAGGTCTGCGGAGAGCATAGAGGTAAATTTAACCTCGCTTGGGTGTCTGTTGTCAAGGTATTCCCCCTCTATACGATAGGTGGTTATCTCATATCCCACCGAGTTAAGAAGAACGGTAACTGTGCCGTGCTTTAGTCCTGTTGTTATAACACGCAAGTCACCAAAAAGTTCCATAACCTCGCACGGAGAGAGAGCCGTAGTAATATCATAATCGTCTATTCTTTTGCCGAGGAGATAATTGCGAACAGCACCACCCACAACGTATGCCTCTGCCGAAGCCTCGTCAAATCGGGACAGTATTTCCACAACGCCCCTTGGCAGTTCCATTTTTCCTTGAATATGCGCTATATCAGATGTTTGTGCCATTAGGTTTATCTCCTTTCTCTTCTTTTTATATATTGTAGCATTTATTCTATTTTTTGTCAAATATTATTGACAATTTTCCCACCCGACCTTATAATGGAGTTACAATTGCTTGTTTATTTTTTATCTGCGAGGGTGGTATGTCTAATATTGATAGACTTTTAGAGGAGAGAAATCTTCCGAAACTATTATGTTTAAGCAGAGGAAGAACGGTGAAAACCGCCGATGAATTTGAAAAACGAAGAAACGAGATCAAGAAAATACTACAAGAAGAGGAATACGGATATATTCCTCCAAAGCCTGACCATATGCGTGTAGAGGAGTTGTCGGTGGATGAGTCCTTTTGTGCAGGCAAGGCTATTTTGAAATGTGTCAAACTTGTTTGCCAATACGAACACGGTTGGGAATTTTCCTTTCCCGTCTATTGCTCGATACCTACTAAAAGCGGACGGCACCCCGCCTTTGTACATATAAACTTCTCCCCGAATGTACCCCACAAATTTCAACCAACCGAAAGCATTATTGACCGTGGATACGCCGTTTTCTCCTTTAGTTACAAGGACGTAACAAGCGATGACGCTAATTTCAAGGACGGTATCGCACCAAGAATTGCCTCATCAAGAAGAAAAGGTGTATCGCCCGGCAAGTTGGTGATGTGGGCTTGGGCAGCAATGAGGGTTATGGACTATATAGAAAGTCTTGATGGGATAGACTCGTCCAATGTTGCCGTTGTTGGACATTCTCACCTTGCAAAAAGCGCTCTTATTGCAGGCGGGTTTGACGAGAGATTTAAGTATATCATTTCCAACAATTCGGGATGTTCCGGTACCGCTCTAAGTCGAGGCAAAATTGGAGAAAAGGTGGATATAATCACCTCCGTGTTTCCCTATTGGTTCTGTCCAAGGTACAGCAAAAATGCAAGAAAATCCAATATCCCCGAGGGGTTTGACCAACACTTTCTGCTCGCCCTTTCTGTACCAAGACATTTGCTTATAGGTAGTGCGGAGGAGGACCTGTGGGCAGATCCGACAAGCGAATTTCTCTCGCTTGTGGCGATAAATGAGGCTTACGCTCTGTTTGGGAAGAGAGGGTTGGTTCACTGTGACGCAATACCAACCGCAAAAACGGTTTTAGCCGAGGGCGATGCTATGTACCACATTCGACATGGCAAACACTATTTAAGTCTTGAGGACTGGTGCGCTTATATGGATTACATCGACCGTTTTGTAAAAAGCGAGGGCTAAAATCAACAAAAACGTACATATAAATAAAACAAGGTCTGCAACAGCAGAAATAACACAATCCCCTTAGAGTTGACACCCGAAAACCGGTTGTTTGCACACTAAGGGGATTTATACTATACTTTACACCTTAAATCGACGCGCGTAGCCGCACCTGCGGCACAAATCCTCGACTGCGCAGTGAGAGAGAAAGCCTTTTCGGATGTTCTCTGCCCTCTCGGATGAAAGAATATCTCTTATGTCGTTGCCCTGCAATATGTTGCCAAGTGTTATTTCGCCTTCTCTATCAAGGCAACAAGGAATAACGCTACCGTCAGATAATATGCCAAAGTGGTCGCCAAGGCCGTAACAAAACACCTGCTCGCCCATATCCTCGCAGGACATATCGGGCCAAGAAAACCGTTCGCCATATTCGAGGTGAAGTCGATGCCTTATCCTCGCTCCGCGCTCGCTAAACAGCCACTCATTTTCGCTCTCGGTGAATTTTGCCCTTATTAGCGAGAGAGTATCAATATTTCTTCCCTCGTCATAGCCACGATTCCACAGGCGAAGAACTGTTAAAATCCCGCAATCCGACGAACGCTCAGCAAAATCAAGACACCCGTTTATGTAGGAAAGATAGGAAGAAGTTTCTCCTTGCTCAAAAGAGTGAAGTGAAATGTTCACCTTGTAAAGCGGAGTGGTTAAAAGAGATTCGCCACGGGAGGGCAAGAGTGTTCCGTTGGTAGTAACGGCGACCTTAAAGCCCTCCATAGAAGCAAGTGAAATAAAATCGGGCAAAAGCGGGTGAGTAAGAGGCTCGCCCATAACATGAAGATAGATATAGTCAGTAAGGCCTTTTAGAGAGGATAGGATTGTCGAGAATTCATCAAGAGATAAAGAGCGAGGAGTTCTTGACGTGCCAGGGCAAAAACTGCAATTTCTATTACAAATATTTGTTATCTCGACGTAAACACGGGAATACTTCTTCTGCACTCTTACACCCTCCTTTGAAATAAAATAATAAAACCAATTAAATAAAGGCGATTAGACCATCCCCCACCATAAGAAAAACCGACTCGAAAGAGTCTGTTTCTTATGGTGGGGGATGGTGGATTCGGACCACCGAAGTCAGTGACAACAGATTTACAGTCTGCCCCCTTTGGCCGCTCGGGAAATCCCCCATAAATACTGGAGCTGGTGAACGGAGTCGAACCATCAACCTGCTGATTACAAATCAGCTGCTCTGCCATTGAGCCACACCAGCACTTCGAACAGTTGATATTATAGCAGAAAGAATTTTGTTTGTCAATACCTTTTTTAGAATTTATTTTTCTTTTTTCTTTTTGGAGAAAAATAAATTATTTGTATGTACGCACATTTTGATTAGAAGTTGAGTTTTTTCATTACAAATGCTTTAATTAATAACTATTACTATTGGATTTATAAAATATGCTTTTTTATTGTTTTCTCGGCATTTTCTTATCTTTTTCTTTAATAAATTACATTTTTAACCTATTTTTTAACAAAATACGCTTTTTTTATTTTCTCTATGATTTCTACTATTTTATCATTCCATGATGCGAAAAA
Organism: Eubacteriales bacterium; assembly: GCA_045605175.1. Taxonomy (GTDB): domain Bacteria; phylum Bacillota; class Clostridia; order Oscillospirales; family CAG-272; genus UBA1740. The sequence goes on from JAZUPL010000019.1 coordinate 17,094, forward strand.
AACTTTGTTTTCTTATATAAAATGCTTTTTTTCTTTTATCGCGAACAAACTCGTTTGTTTTATAAACTCGTGGTCAAAAAAATACTGTATCCGATTATTTATTCTGGATATTATGTGCTTTTTTGTCCAAACTATTGATTTGTTTTTTTAATTATGTTAAAATTTGCTTGTAAAAATTTATTTATTGGAGGTCGCAATATGATTATTGGTGCACAACTTTATTCTGTATGTAAACAGTGCCGCACACCCGAGGATATTAAGACAACCCTTACCGCTATGAAGGAGATGGGATACACTTCGGTGCAGGTTAGTGGTTTTAGATATGATGCCGAAGAATTTCGTGCTTGGGCAGATGAATTAGGTCTGCATATAGGTCTAACTCACACCTCTGTTGACGAAATAATCAATAACACTGACGAGGTTATCAGAAAGCACAAGATACTTGGCGCTGATATGGTTGGCATCGGTTCTCCCGGGCCTAAATATTCAAATTTTGAAACCCACGAAATAAAGATCGAAGAGATGATGCGCGATCTTGCCCCTGCGGTTAAGAAAATCCAAGATGCAGGCCTTCTCTTTGGCTATCATAACCACTACTTTGAATTTGATGATCTTGGTGGATACACCTTTATGGATTATCTGTACGAAAATACCAACTGGATGTTTATCCTTGATATAGCTTGGGTTGAATTTACCGGCAATAGTGCCATAGAGATGATCAAGAAATATCACGATAGGCTAAAATATGTCCACCTCAAAGACTTGCGTGCCGAAAGAGAGAGTGACGACAGCATTGTTGACCGTATCGTTCCCTTGTACAAGGGAGAGATCGACTTTGACAAGATTATCCCCGTACTGCTTGAGTATAGCAACTGTGAAATTGCCTATGTCGAGCAGGATAATGCTACCAACGCAGAAAGCCCCTACGGCGAGATGAAAACCAGCATTGATGCTTTAAGGGCTCACGGACATATTTAATTAGGAGAATTATATTGAAGAACGTAAGTCCTGAAAGTGTCGGTATTTCAAGCGAGGCTGTTTGCGACTTTGTTGAATTTATAGAAGGTTGCAATTTAAGAACGCACAGCATACTTCTGATGAGGGGCGACGACCTCTTTGCAGAGATGTATTATGCTCCCTTTAACAAGGATTGGACGCATCGTATGTATTCGGTAACAAAATGTTTTGTTTCCGTAGCAATAGGTCTGCTTGAAGAAGACGGTGTTATTTCTCTGGATGATAAAATAATAGACTATTTCCCCGAAAAAATTGACGGCGAAATTCACGAGTGGCTAAAAAATCAAACCATAAGAGATATGCTCAAGATGACCACTTCAGGAAACCCCTCTAACTGGTTTGATAGCGAAGACCGTGACAGGGTTCACCTGTATCTAAACAAGAACAACATTCGTCCGTCCAACACGATTTGGGAATACGATAGTCCAGGCTCGCAACTGATGTGTTCTTTGGTAGAAAAAGTGACAGGAAAGCGTTTGTTTGACTTCCTTAATGAGAGGATATTCCGTCACCTCGGTTGCTTTAACACTGCAAGACTGCTAAAAATTCCCGGTGGTGACAGTTGGGGAGATTCGTCTATGCTATGTACTCCTCGCGACCTTATCACCTTTGCTCGCTTTGTAATGAACAGGGGCGTCTGGCAGGGGAAACGGCTAATGAATGAGGAATACCTCAAAAAGGCGACCACCTCGCAATCTATGAACATGATACGCGGACACAAGGGGGTTTTCCACTACGGTTATGGTTATCAGTTTTGGATGTGTGACGGGGGCTTTGCCTTTGTAGGCATGGGCGACCAACTTGCCGTATGTATGCCAGAGAAGGATATAATATTCGTTTGTAATTCGGATAACCAGGGCAACCCTGCAGAATACGAAATATTGGTCAGCGCCTTTTTGAATCTTATTGTAAAAAAAGCTAAAGACACCCCTCTTCCCGAAAACCCTGCCGCAAAGAGCCGTTTGGACGAAATTAGCCATAACAGAAAACTCTTTGCCATTTCGGGAGATGCCACTTCTCCTCTTGCGAAAAAAATCGACGGTGTTGCTTACGAGTGTCAACCCAACCCGCTTGAAATGTACGATTTTTGCTTTACTTTCGACAGAATGGGTGGGGGCGTGTTAAAATATCACAACAAAAACGGAGAGATGATACTCCCCTTCCGACTAAACGAAAATGCCTTTGGCAAGTTCCCTGAGCTTGGATATTCAAAAGAGGTGGGTGGCGAGAGAACCACCGACGGACATCGCTATGACTGTGCAACTTCTGCCGCTTTCTTTGACGATAACAAGATAATGGTTTGTGTGCAGATAATCGATGATTATTTCGGAAACGCCTCGTTGCTTTTCGCTTTCAGAGATGAGTGGGCGGTAATACGTGCAGAGAAAAATGCCGAAAACTTCCTGTGGAAGTATCACGGTCAAGCACTCGCAAAAATCAAATAATTTTTACGTCCTGTGGTGTTCGTCACAGGACGTTTTACATACCCATGAAAAATAAAAGGCTTTTTATTGTTTTTCTTCTTGACAAGCAATTATGTTTGTGCTATAATTTACAAAGTTTAATCCGAATATTTGTAAAAGTATTTGGTAAACTTATTTTAATATACTCATACAGGGGTATCGCCAAGCGGTAAGGCAAAGGACTTTGACTCCTTTATTCGTAAGTTCGAATCTTGCTACCCCTGCCAGAAAAAAGCACACATTTGTCTGCTAAGACAATGTGTGCTTTTTCAACTAAATCCGTCCTTGCGGACGGGATAAATCCCTCTAACGTGGGATGAAATCGCTTTGCGATGAAATCCCGCTTCGCGGGGAGAGATAGGACGGATTTAATTTCATCTAAAGCCGTATTATGGGTTCCCCGAAGCGAGTTTGCCGAGCTTTGGGGGTTCGCGTAGGCTTGACATATCATTCGACGTAATTCGATATATTATCACCCCTTCGGCGTGATCAGGACGCGAAACGGTTGAAATACTCATAAATGTATGCTATACTATAAATAACAAAGACAAAAAACGGTTGCGCATCTTGGCTTTTTACCGGCAGTATCATTACCAAATATATTTTAATCAAAAGGAGAAAGAAATGAGCAACATGGAAGCTTTCACCATTGAAGACGGCGTACTTAAGAAATATGAGGGCAAGGAAGTTGAGGTTACACTTCCGGACTCGGTTACCTCTATTGGAAATGGTGCGTTTTACGGTTGCAAGAGTCTTAAAAGCATCGTCATTCCCGACTCGGTTACGTCTATTGGATATCAAGCGTTTGCTTACTGCGAGAGTCTTGAAAGCATAACGATTCCAAATTCGGTTACGTCGATTGATGACAGCGCGTTTAAAAGCTGCGAGCGCCTTAAAAGCATTAAAATTTCCGACTCGGTTACCTCGATTGAAGATTATACATTTACCGGTTGCAAGCGTCTTGAAAGTATCGTCATTCCGGACTCGGTTACGTCGATTGGAAGTAGGGCGTTTGATGGCTGCGAGAGCCTTGATGGCATCGTCATTCCCGACTCGGTTCTCTCTCTTGGAAATTGGGCGTTTCATAAATGCAAGAGTCTTGAAAGCATCGTCATTCCCAACTCGGTGACGTCAATCGGAATGGGAACGTTTTACGGCTGCGAAAGCCTTGATGGCATCGTCATTCCCAACTTGGTCACCTTGATTGGAAACGAGGCGTTTAATCAATGCTCCAGCCTGAAAAGCGCCGTGATCCCGAATTCGATTACCTCGATTGGAAACAGTACGTTTTTTCTTTGCGAAAGTCTTGACAGCGTTGTCATTTCCGACTCAGTCACCTCAATTGGAGATGGTGCGTTTTCCGATTGCGCGAGTCTTGAAAGCATCGTCATTCCCGACTCAGTCACCTCGCTCGGAGAGGTCGCTTTTGCCGGATGCAAGAGTTTAAAACATATCATCATTCCCGATTCGGTTACTTCAATTGGAAAGTGGGCGTTCAGCGGTTGCGATAACTTGGTAATTTCCACCCCTTCCAACTCTTGTGCCGAACAGTACGCCAAGGAAAACGGTATTAAGGTGAATTTGATATAAGACGGACACGTTTTTACTGTTCTTACCTGTATTTACACACCTTTTTACTGCTCTTTCGCAACAAAAATAGAACTTTTGTCTACCAAAAGTTCTATTTTTGTTTATCCATTGCGAAAGCAATGACATATCATCAGACCTTGGGTCTGGATATCATCGCCGTAGGCGTATATCATCAACCGAAGGTTGTATTCCTTTCGCAATGATGATATACAAAACTGCGTTTTGATGATATACCGCAACAAGTTGCAGATGTCAGGAACGCAGTGGCGGAGTAACGAGCCTGCGAGTGTCTATACAAGGCTCTCGCCTTGATTTGTTTGTGAAAGCGTGATATAATATACTCACTGATAAATAAGAATTTGACGATGCAACCGATAGTTGCCGTATAGTTGGTAGAAAGTAGCGGAAGGATTTGCTACAATAATGGCAGGAGGTGATAATATGACACTTGGTGAAAGACTAAAAATGTACCGCACACAAAAAGGGCTATCTCAAGAAAAAATTGCCGAGATGCTTGATGTTTCAAGACAAGCCGTTACAAAGTGGGAAACCGGACAAACAACGCCAAGCTCTGACAATCTAATCGCACTTGCCAATCTGTATGATGTTTCCCTTGATGAACTAATAGGCAAAAAAGAGGATGATATGGCATCCACCGAGGAAGAAAAGAAAAAGCGTTTTAGCCCAAAACACAATCCGATCTTACGCAACAACCTTATCATAATAACTATAATTGCGCAGGCGGCATTTTTGAATGTTGCAATTCAGCCATTATATACCGAAGGAACTCCGTATCATATCCTCTTCCTTCTGTTCAAGTATGTGCCTTTGCTTGCGACTTCGATTTGGATGGCGTTTAATTTGCACTATGAAAAGGACGAAAAGCAACGCAAAAAGAACACCATTATCGAGTTAGCATATTGCGTTGTTATGGCTGTGATTGCCCTTGTCGGATATTACACGAAATGGTATTTCCTTGTAGCCGTAGCACTTTTAAGCGTGGCTCTTATTTATATATTTGTGATCAATCCCAAATATATGAATAGACATCTGGTGAAAAGAAAAAAATAGCTTGCAATTTACAGAGGTGTTAAATGAGAGAAGTTAGTTTGCAAATGTTAGATCGTCGCATAGCTTCAAACTGGTGGAAAAAGCTTGTCAAATACTTCGTAAAAGTAGGCGACAGTTTGGAAATCAGATGTTGGAAAGAAGAATCTGCTGAAATTCAACAAGCATCAACATATGGAAATCCTACAGACGATAATTACGAGGTTTCTATCAAGGGAGTAGTTTCCGAGAAATTCATTTTAGAGTTGCTGTCAGAAAATCCAACAGATAAAAGCATCTACAATAAGATGACAAAATATTTCACAATCAATGCCGAGCGCGAAGGAATCAAGTTCTGTAGTGCGCATTATGGCACAGAAATATATTTAATAGGTGTATCTGATGATGATATTGCCTTTTTCCAAGATGTAATGAAAGAATATACAGAAGATGACTTTAGTATAGCGATAGATAAATAAATCCAAATTAGCAAAGGAGTGTGATTATATGAGCGTTTGCAGGATTATTGCTTCAGATATGCCTTTGACAGAGTTTGCACCATCGCAAGAATATCCTCTCGAAGTAAACATTGATAAGGGCACAATATATGATGGTGGCGCAGATGATAATTACTTCCTAAATACCTTGGCAAATGTGGGGGATTACACCGAAAAGAAACACGGTGTTAGTTTGGAGTGGCAATATACAGACGGCAGAGCAAAGCAAATCATTGAATATATCAAATCTGCCTTGTTGAAAACGGATAGCATTGAATTTTGGCTTGTGTGGTTAATGGACTACTATGAGTTTGAGGACAGACCATTCATTCAGAAGAAAACTATTTCCTTAGATGAACTGAGCATAGAGCATATCAAAGAAATTGATAATGCTGAAATTTGGAACACACCCGATAAAATGCATCCCAATAGACCGTCCTTCTATTGCTTAACAGTAACACGGTAGAAACGAACAAATTCCAATTTGAAGCATTTGGGTATATAAAGGCAAGGGAGAAATAAAAGTGAAAAAATTATCTTTTATATTAGTAATCGTTTTATTGACTGTAACTCTTTTTGGCTGTGGAAATGGATATGTAAACAAATACACGGCAAAAATGATGCAAACATCCTGTTGGAATGACGAGGCGAGCATGGCGTTTTCTGATTTTGAGGGGGTATACCATTTCAAGTTAAAAGGAAAAAATGACAGTGACCATACCCTTGAATATGATGCAAGTCTTGGAGAAGGCGAGATAAATGTGTACGTTAGTGTAAACGGAGAAAAAGAGCTGATATTTACAATTAAGGGCGGCGAGTCATACGATAATACAATCGTTTTAGACGATAAATATGACGATGTAAAAACGATATACGTTATAGTTGAATCTGAAAATAAAAGTTCAAACGGCGATTTTGAATTCGAATACAACTAAAAATGAAAAACAAGTTCCAATTTGTTGGGTAGGTTTTGGTACGCGCCTGCTATCTCTTTTACAGTAAAAATCACCACTCTTTGTGAGTGGTGGTTTCTGTTTATCCGCGGTTTATTGTTTTATCCGTAATTGAAGGTAACAAGCCCTATTATCATAATGGCAGCGACGATGACGGGGAGGACGTAGGTCATATAGGGGCGCATCCAAGTGGCTACTTTAAGTCCTTTGCCCTCGTTTGCCTCCTTGACGAAGTTGTCCCAACCCCAGCCGTACCGAGTAACACAGAAGAGGATAAAGATAAGCGAACCGACGGGGAGAAGGATGTTGCTGACGAGGAAGTCTTCAAGATCCATTATTGTCGAGCCGTCGCCAAACGGAGCAAAGCCCGAAAGAAGATTGAAACCGAACACACATGGCAAGGAAAGGAGCGCAAGCCCTATGCCACAGATTATACACGCCCACCTCTTTGACCATCCAAACAAATCGCGTGAGCAGGCAATTATGTTCTCAAACACCGCAAACACCGTAGATAATGCCGCAAAGGACAAAAAGAGGAAGAATAAAGATCCGATTATCCTACCAAGAGGATTTGGCATAGCGTTAAAGATATTGGGCAGAATTTGGAATATAAGACCTGGGCCATAGGCATTCTCCGTACCCTGTGCTCCATAGGTGAACACCGCAGGGAAAATGATAAGTCCCGAGCAAGTAGCCACAAAGGTATCGAGGACGGCTACGTTTACCGCCTCTCCGAGTAATGCCCTATCCTTTTTCAAATAACTGCCGAAAATAGCCATAGCGCCTACACCAAGACTTAGAGTAAAGAACGCCTGATTCATTGAGCCGACTATTACCTGCCCAATACCTCCTACCGTCTCTACCCTATCCCAGTTTGGTATAAGATAGAAGGAAAGCCCCTCGAATGCTCCCTCCATAAAGAATGAGTTTATCACAAGCCCAACCATTATAAAGAGCATTGCAAGCATCATATACTTGGTTATTTTTTCAAGCCCTTTTTGCAGACTGAACGAGCAGACAACCACACCTATGACAACGGCTATCAGCATATATACCGTCTGTGACAGAGGATCGGCAAGCATACTTCCGAAGGCATTGTTTACCTGCTCTGCCGTTTTGTCAACAAATCCACCCGATGCGGTATCAACAAAATACCTAAGCAACCAGCCGCACACCGTGGTATAAAACATCATCAAAAGTATATTACCTATCCAGGCAACTACTCCGTGGATATGCCATTTCGAGCCTTTTGGCTCAAGCACTTGATACAGTTTTGCAGGACTCTTTTGCGCGGCTCTGCCCATAGCAAACTCCATAGTCATTACAGGCACTCCCATTATGACAAGGAACACAAGGTATATAATCACGAACATTCCACCGCCGTACTGTCCAGCCATATAAGGAAACTTCCACACGTTTCCGATACCTATTGCACAACCCGCACTAAGCAATATAAAGCCCAGTCGTGTCGCAAGATGCTCTCTTGGTTGATTATTGTCCATGTCTTTAACACTCCAATTTTTAATCAAAAGTTATTTTATCATAATGCAGTTTAGGTGTCAAGCAGGGCGGCAAATTGTCCTTTTAAAAAACTTCTCTAATTACAATTGAAAATCTCTTCAAACAATGCTATTATAAAAAGAAAATATATTATCAAAATAAATTGGGGGATGCACTATGAAAATAGTTATTAAGATAGGGACTTCAACGCTCACCCACGAAAGTGGTAGGGTGAATTTGCGTAGAGTTAGCCACCTGTGCCGTGTGATAAGCGATATTAAAAACGCAGGTCACTCGCCTATTTTGGTTTCAAGCGGTGCTATCGGCATGGGCGTCGGAAAACTAAAGCTCGAACAGCGTCCCACCGAGATTGCAAGCAAACAGGCGTGCGCCGCAATTGGTCAGTGCGAACTCATGTATATTTATGACCGTGAATTTTTGGAATACGGACACACTGTGGCACAAATACTTTTAACCTCTCCCGACCTTGACTTAGGCGAGAGGCGGAACAATTTTATAGCCACTATGAACAAACTTCTGGAATATGGTGCTATTCCGGTTATAAATGAAAATGACACAATTGCAACAGAAGAGATAGTTTTTGGCGACAACGATACCCTCGCTGCACGGGTGGCGGTGAACGTAGGAGCAGAATTGCTCGTCCTTCTGTCAGACATTGACTATCTTTATGACAAAAATCCCACCACAAACCAAGATGCAAATCCTATCCACGAGGTTTATGCACTCACAGAGGATATAATAGCCCTCGGCGAGGGGGCAGGCTCGGCTCGTGGCACAGGGGGAATGCACACAAAACTCATAGCGGCAAAAATAGCCACAGAGGGTGGGTGCGAAATGGTGATTACAAACGGTGAAAATCCCGAAAATCTGTATAGGATAGTCGAAGGCAAAAAGGTGGGTACAAGATTTTACCGAAAGGGGGATTAGAATGTTAGAAACAATGGAAATAATGCGGCGAGCAAAAGAGGCAAGCCGAGAGATGATATTTGACGAGGAAAGAGTAAACCGAGCACTTTATGCTATGGCTGACGCTCTTTTAGAGTGTCGGGAAGAAATCCTCGCGGCAAACCAAAGCGATATGGCAGAAAGTCAAGGTAAAATAAGCGAGGTTATGCTCGACAGACTCTACCTTGACGAGAAAAGACTTTACGCTTTAAGCGAGGGGATAAGAAGTATTGCAGAACTCCCCTCCCCTCTTAAAGACGGTGAGGTATTTATGCGCCCTAACGGTCTTTTGATAAAGAAAAAAAGAGTTCCCTTTGGTGTGATTGCCATAATATACGAAAGCCGTCCCGGTGTTACTGCCGACGCCGCTGCCCTTGCAATAAAAAGCGGAAACACAGTTATTTTAAGATGTGGCAAGGAGGCATATAGAACATCTCGGGCTATCGTGAATGCTCTGTCCCGAGCGGTAGAAAAATGCGGGCTATCTAAATACTGCATACAACAGGTAGAGGACACAAGCCGAAAAAGCGCCGAGGAATTGATGAGAGGGCGAGGATATGTCGACCTGCTTATTCCGAGAGGCGGTGCCGGACTAATTCGTTCCTGCGTGGAAAACGCAACCGTCCCCTGTATAGAAACAGGCACGGGAATATGTCACATTTATATCGATAAGTCGGCAGACGCGGAAAAGGCGGTGCGAATTCTTAACAATGCCAAGACCTCACGTCCCTCGGTGTGTAATGCGGCAGAGGTGTGCCTTGTTCATCGAGATATTGCTACACGGGTGCTACCCGAAATAAAAAAACAACTGGTTGAGAGAAGACTTGATATGGGACTTGTACCCGTAGAACTTCGTCTCGACAAGGAAAGCCTCGCTATCATAGACGGTGTGGCACAGAACGACTCTGACTTTGACACAGAATTCCTTGACTACCGTTTGGCAATAGGTATCGTTGGCTCAACAGAGGAGGCTATTAAGCATATAAATCTGCACTCCACGGGACACAGCGAAGCAATTATAAGCGAGGACATTGAGGCACAGGAATTATTTACATCGCTTGTAGATAGTGCTTGCGTGTACGTTAACGCTTCCACTCGATTTACCGATGGGGGGGAGTTTGGCTTTGGCTGTGAAATGGGAATTGCCACAGGCAAACTTCACGCACGAGGGCCTATGGGGTTAAAAGAACTTACCACCTACAAATATGTCATAGTGGGTGATGGTCAGGTACGATAATGACGGTTAAAGGAGGGGGACACAGATGAAAATTGGATTTATAGGATGTGGCAATATGGGAGGTGCGCTCGCAAAAGCAGTCAGCAAAAGCGGTTATGAACTGCTTTTATGCGACCAGAACGAGCAAAAAGCCCTCGAACTTTCCTCCGTAACCGGCGGGTGCGTTGCCGATGGGGGTAGTATATGCCGTGAGTGTGACTATGTGTTTTTAGGAGTGAAGCCTAACGGTCTTGTCGCCCTTATAGATGAAATAAAAGTGCCAATTAAAGAACACCGTCCGATTCTCGTGTCTATGCTCGCAGGAGTCGATACTGGGAGGATAGGCTCGCTGGTCGGCGAGGGGATAGACATTATAAGAATTATGCCCAACACGCCTGTTTTATATGGCGAGGGCTTGGTGCTTATCTCGGCGGATAAAACCGTAAAGGAAGAAACAGTAAACGGGCTTAAATCAATATTAAAAGAGGCGGGAGTTTGCGAGATTATCGAGGAAAATCTGATGGATGCGGCATCTGCCGTTAGCGGCTCAGGACCTGCATTTTTCTACCGTTTTATCGAAGCGGTTGCTCTTGGAGGTGTTGACTGTGGGCTTGGATACGAGGAGGCTCTCCGATATGCTACCCTTACCGCTAAAGGTGCGGCGGTTATGATTATGTCGGCGGGCAAAAATCCCGAAATTTTGGCAAAAGAGGTTTGCAGTCCCGGTGGAAGCACGATAGAGGGCGTTTCGGTCCTTGACAGCGAAGGGCTTGCCGAAATAACACGCAAGGCGGTAGTGTCAACATATAAAAAGGCTCAGACATTAGGTCGCAGTTAATTCTATCATTGCCACTATATACTATATCTCATTAATTAAATAGATATTGGTTGTGAAAAAGATATAAATTTGAAAAAAATCAAAAAAACTCTTGCATTTTACTTTTCCTTGTGTTATAATACATCTTGTCAATTTATGATGATAATAAATTTATATAAAAATCAGTCCTTTTAGGGCTAGTTTTTGGGAGGTGTCAAAATGGCTAAGTGCAGTATTTGCGGCAAGGGCGTTACCTTTGGACATAACGTTTCTCACTCTAACCGCAAGACCAACAGAACCTGGAAGCCTAACATTCGTAAGGTTAAGGCAGTTGTAAACGGTACTCACACCACCGTTTGCGTTTGCTCTCGTTGCCTTCGTTCCGGAAAGGTTGAGCGCGCATAATGCTAAAAACTCCACCGTAGTACGGTGGAGTTTTTATTTTTCTTTACTTTTGTATAACTTTCTATTAAGGATAAAGGCATAAGTGCCGAGGAGAAAATATGCTTAATGGCAAAAGGAAAAGCGCCGTGGCTGTTGTCGGCGATGGAATAGATGAAACGGCTCTCAAAAAACTCGCCTTAGAGGGGTTTGAGCCTATAATTTTCCCAAAATACAGTCGCCTGCCCGCGCCTATGGCAAACCATATAGATATGCTCGTTCTTCGCCTTTTTGATAAGGTTATATCCTTTGCAGACTACTGTGACGTGGCATCCTATGCCTTTACCGACCTGTACGAGAGGCTACCCCAAGGAACAAACATACACTTCGTTGACGAGTTGCCACAGGGTGAGTATCCTCAGGATGCTATTCTAAATATGCTACAAATAGGCGACAGACTTTATACAAAGAGTGACACAGCAAGCAAAGGTGCTCTCAAAATAGCCGAGCAGTTAGACCTAAAAATCAGACACACAAGGCAGGGTTATCCCGCCTGTACCGTTCTAAAACTTAACACGGGTGCGGTAATAACTGCAGACAGAGGACTTGCAAGGCTTTTAGAAGAGGACGGATTGCGTGTGACACTGATAGTGGACGGAGGGATTGAACTTCCTCCATATCCCTACGGCTTTATCGGTGGATGCTCGGGTGTTTTTGACGGAATAGTGTATTTTAACGGTGACATAAATCTTCACCCCTCGGCAAAAGAGATATGCGAGGCAATAGAGCGTGAGGGGATGGAAATAGTATGTCTAAAAGAGGGGGTGCTACGTGATATCGGTGGCATCCTCTTTATGGAGAGCAAGTTCTAATAATACGCCGAATACAGGACCTAAAAGCAAGCCCCAAACACCGAAAAGCGCATAGCCAACATAGACAAAAATAAGAGTCAATATAGGGTGTATTCCAAGCCCTGAGCCTACAATCTTCGGCTCGGCTATCTGGCGCACGACGGTATTTATAGCAAAGATTATAAAAAGCCCGATAGCAAAATGAATTTCCCCGGTAGCCAAGGAATACAATGCCCAGGGCACAAGCACTGTGCCTGCACCGATTACAGGCAAAAGGTCGAGAACGGCTATCAATAGCGAAATAAGAAAGGCGTATGGGGCATTTAACAGGCATAGTCCCACCAAAACTACTAAAAATGTAATACCCATCAATGCAAGATACGCCAACAGATATCTGGAAAGTGCTTTCAAAAAGCCTTCCTTAAACCTCTTTAACCAACTACGAATTTCCTTTGGTATGACCGATAATACGGCAGAATTGACCGTTTCTAAATCTATCGAGAAATACACCGAGGCAATCAGAGTTACTATAACCGACAGGACTGTGCCCGGTATAGCACCGACAAAGGTGGTAAGAAACGCCCCAAGCCTATCAAGAAACGAGGACAAAAGGGTATCAAGAGAGTTTGACAAAAGCGAGCCTAACTCCTCAAAGGTTTTGCCAAAAAAGGCGCTTATTCTATCGAGGAAGTTTTCCAGTTCTCCACCCTCGCCGAGTTTTGATATAAGGTGCCACCCCTCACGAACAAGGGCAAATATCGATATACCAAGCACCGACAGAAAAATCACTGTGGCAAGCAGTGTGAATATTACTCTTAAAGCACCAATAGGAACAGGAACGCGTCGGGCAACGAACGCAGCAGGACGTTGCATAGCCGAGGCTATTATCCAGGCAATAATAAAGGGCACAAGCAGGGCGAGAATATATTTTAGGAAAAGAAATAATATAGCACCCAAAAAGGTTATTAAAAAGCAAATAAGCGCTATTCGTTTGAGCCTTTGTGTCGTCATTTTGCCCTCCACCATTTTTTTAGATTATACCCTTATAGAGGTAAAAATATTACTAATAAACAAAGAACAAAATAAATGATATAAGAAAGGAATTATTACTATGGTTGTTATCGAAATGGAAAATGGTCAGGTTATAGAACTTGAACTTTATCCCGAAGCAGCACCCAAGACAGTAGCAAATTTTGAGAAACTCGTTAAAGAGGGCTTCTACGACGGCCTTACTTTTCACAGAGTTATCAAGGGCTTTATGATTCAGGGGGGAGATCCTCTTGGAAACGGAATGGGTGGCGCTAAAGAGAATATCTATGGCGAATTTGCCGCAAACGGACACAACAACCCCATTCGCCATGAAAGAGGTGTTATCTCTATGGCTCGCTCCTTCATGCCCAACTCGGCTTCCAGCCAGTTCTTTATTATGCACCAAAATGCTCCCCACCTTGACGGGCAGTATGCGGCATTTGGCAAGGTTGTAAGCGGTATTGAAGTAGTAGATGAAATTGCCTCCTACCCCACCGACCGTTCTGACAAACCCAAGATTGCAGTAAGAATGAAGAAGGTGTATATTAAGTAAATTTTTGTTTACAAAAACAAACACGGATAGGCACACAAACTATGTCAAGTGCCTATCCGTGTTACTTTTTTATAAGTTTTGTCGCTTTGTTAGTTAAACCGACTTAATTACGAAGCGCAATTTATCTAATTACTGCCTCAGGGTGCTTAGCAAGAATGACAGAGAGAGCGTCCTCATCTGCGCATACTACGACCTCACCCTTGAAGAACTGCAGAATAGATGCGGGAACTGCGGGAGTCACCTCGCCAAAGAGTGCTGCCTCAAGAATATCTGCCTTGCCCTTTCCCATAGCGAGAAGAACAATCTTGTTGGCGTTCATGATTTGACCAACACCCATAGAGAGAGCCTGGGTGGGAACTTCGTCACGCGAAGCGAAGAAACGCGCGTTTGCATCAATGGTGGAGTCGGTGAGATTGATAAGCTCTGTTCCCTTGGAGAAGTAGGACGCAGGCTCATTGAAGCCTATGTGTCCGTTGTTACCTATACCGAGAACCTGAATGTCAACGCCACCCATACCTGCTACAACTGCATCGTAACGAGCGCACTCTGAGGCAGGATCCTCTGCAAGTCCGTTAGGAAGATTGGTGTTTGCAAGGTCGATATCTGTACCCTTAAAGAGGTTTTCATACATAAAGTATGCGTAGGACTGGTCATGGTCGGCAGAAAGTCCCACGTACTCGTCGAGGTTTACCGTCTTTACATCAGCGAAGGAAATAACTCCCTTCTTGCATCTTTCAATAAGTTCGGTGTACATACCAACAGGAGAAGAACCTGTTGCGAGTCCCAAAACTGCGTTCTTCTTGTTTTTAAGAAGTTCGGTTATAACGTTTGCACCATTTATTCCTGCGTCCTTGGCGGTTTTGCCGTAAATAATCTTAATCATATTTTTCTCCTTTTTGTTTTATATAATTATGTACCTTTTAGCAATATTTTTTCACTATTGCACGCATTTGGTCAAGTTGACTTTCCATATCTCTTAAGAGTTTGAACTGGTTGCGAGCGCGATCAAGGTTATGTCCCTCTCTGTGAATCTTGAAATAGGTGTCACCGTTTAGGTAGTCGGTGAGGAATCTCATGCCGCACTCAAATGTCATCATCATAGCACCTATGGGAAGCATTTCAAGTTCGGTTTCGGTAAGTCCACCCTTTGCACCCTCTATAAAGCCCTTTACATAGAGTTCATAGAGCGAGATATCAAAGTTAACCTTGGAAAGATCTGCCTCGTCCTCAAGGGCGGTAGTGGCGCCAAAACGAATAGAATCGCCAAAGTCATTTACCGAATAGCCAGGCATAATGGTATCAAGGTCAACAACGCAAAGAGGAAGTCCTGTATTGCTGTCAAATAGAATGTTATTAAGTTTTGTATCATTGTGGGTAACACGCAGAGGCAATCTCCCCTCCTTGTGTGCATTCTCAAGAGTGTGGGCAAAGTCATAACGAGCCTTTGCAAATTCTACCTCGCTAATAACCGATGCGAGTCTGCCACAAGCGTCATTTTCTACCGCCTCCATAAGTTGGCGATATCTGTCGGGAGTGTTATGGAAGTTTACAATAGTTTCGTGGAGTGTTTCTGCGGGATAGTCACGAAGCATATACTGGAAGTTGCCAAAAGCAACTGCCGAAGCATAGAACTGCTCGGGGCGTTCTACCTTGTCGTAAGAAAGCGAATCGGTAACATAGACAAGAAGTCTCCAATACTGCCCCTCCTCGTCAATGACAAATGGCATCCCGTCATTCGAGGGGATAACGTTTATAACCTCGCGAAGAGGATCGCCACCATCCACTTCAACCTTTTCTCTTATGAAGGATGTAACTGCTACGTAATTCTCCATAAGTTGCTCGGGGTTCTTAAAGACGTTTTTGTTAATTCTTTGAAGCACGTATTTGTGCTCGGTGCCGTTTTGCTCACGGGTAGTAACGAGTTTTGTGTCGTTGATGTGACCACTACCAAAAGGATTGGCAGAAATGAACTCTCCTACCACCTTAAATTGTTCAAAAATTCCTTGTATGCTTGCCATTATTATCTCTCCTCCATAAATCCAAGTAGTCCTGCTCCGATGATGCCCGCATCGTTTCTAAACTGTGCGGCAACCACCCGAGTTCTGCTATTGTTAGTGCCAAAGGATATGTATTTGAGTTTTTCGCGAAGGGGACGCATAAGATTTTCACCCTCACCCGAGATGCCACCGCCTACACAGACAACAGCAGGCTGGAATATATTTATTATATTCGCAATACCTATGGCGAGATAATCTATAAAGTCCTCAATGACCTGAGTTGCTGCGTAATCTCCCTGTCGGTGTGCCTGGAATGGAATAATACCATTCACCCTGCCCTGATGCTCGGCAGAAAGTTGCCACATCAAACTGTCGGGATAGAGTTTCATCATTCTCTTTGCCTCGCTGACAAGAGCCGTTGCAGAACAATATACTTCAAGACAGCCACGTTGACCGCATGCACAGGCTCTACCGCCCATATCAACTACCATGTGTCCAAGTTCTGCAGCAAAGCCGTTGATGCCTTCCCATATTTTTCCATCGAGGACGATGCCTCCGCCAACACCTGTACCCAGAGTGATAGCAATTACCGAATCCTCGCCTGCGCCACTGCCCCACATAGCCTCGGCGTAAGCCGCCGCATTGGCATCATTGGCAACGTATGTAGGTCTTTTTGTTATCTCGGCAAGTATCTTACCAAATGGCTCGTTTGTCCAGCCGAGGTTTACAGCACTAACTACTACCCCCTCTTTTACTATGCCGGGAGTGGCAACACCTATCCACGCCACTTCGTCAAGCGAAATGTTCTCCCTGCGGCAAAGTTCATAACACACGTCGGAAATATCCTTCGATATTTCCTGACAGGGACGGGGTGCATTTGTCTTGACGCTGTGCTTTTCAACTATGCGTTTGGAATCGGAATTAATAAGTCCGACGGCTATATTAGTACCACCGAGGTCCACGCCTATACAATACTTCATAGTTCTTCCCCTTTAATTTTTATTTATATACACCTTTATTATATTGCAAACTGTTGACAATTTCAATGTAAAATTGTATAATTATTTGTAGAATCGCACATTTTGGATAATATTTTACAAAACATTCTAAAAAATACACCCAAAACACGGAGAAACGAAAAATGACAAAGGAAGAGATAGTTTCCGTCC
>JAZUPL010000020.1:0-2061 GCA_045605175.1 Eubacteriales bacterium
GTGTTGTATTACGCAGCACCTCGGTTGTGTTTTTTACAAGTTTGAAGAAAATTAAGGTTGAAAACCACCGGTTTCCTTCATTTTATGGTGTTATTATTCTATCGCCGTTTCCTCGCTCGCCGTACTTTTGTACGGCTATCGCTCGTCAGCCGACGATTTCTGCTCTAAATCAAGCGAGCCCCAAAGGCGCTTCGCACGAAGAATTCAGATTTTTTGCCCCAAAAGTCCCAAAAACCCTTGGTTCATCTGAATTCTTAATGACTCAGCCCCTTTTTCTCTTTTTAGGAAAAGAAGAGGCATTAAAACAAATTAAGGAAAGGGGGATGTTGTTGACATTTTCCTTCCTTTATGATATAATTATTAAGTTAAGAAACACAACTTTATACGAGGCGAACACGGCGTTAGTAAGGCTCGTAAACACTTTTTTGAGTCTGACACTGCGTGAGTCCTCATAAAAGGGGGAAGAAAATGAAATACGACGTCATAATTATAGGTGCAGGTCCCGGAGGTATATTTTCGGCATACGAACTTACCCTTCTTGCACCCGAACTTAAAATAGCGGTCTTCGAGGCAGGTCATGCCCTCGCAAAGAGAAAATGTCCCATCGACGGCAAAAGGATAAAGAGTTGTATTGGCTGTCCTACCTGCTCTATAATGAGCGGTTTCGGCGGAGCGGGCGCATTCTCTGATGGTAAATATAACATAACCAACGACTTTGGAGGAACGCTTTACGAATACATAGGCAAGCCACAGGCTCTTGAACTTATGCACTATGTTGACGAGATAAATATGCAATACGGTGGCGAGGGAACAAGGCTTTATTCCACCGCCGGCTCTCGCTTTAAGAAGGAGTGTATTCAAAACGACCTGCACCTCTTGGAGGCGTCTGTTCGCCACCTTGGAACGGACATAAATTACGTCGTTCTTGAAAACCTTTATGCTTACTTAAAAGACAGAGTGACCTTCTATTTTAACACCCCTGTTGAGAATGTCGAAAAACTTGACGAGGGTTTTTCGGTTGTAACCGCGAGCGAATCATATGAGTGCGACAAGTGCATTATCTCGGTAGGTCGCAGCGGCAGTAAATGGATGGGGCATATCTGTGAAGAACTCGGCATAGAGAAGAAGTCCAACCGCGTGGATATTGGTGTGCGAGTGGAACTGCCCGCAGAGGTGTTCTCCCATCTGACCGACGAACTATATGAGAGCAAGATAGTCTATCGCACAGAGAAGTACGGTGACAGGGTGCGCACCTTCTGTATGAACCCCAAGGGTGCGGTTGTAAACGAGAACACCAACGGTATTATTACCGTAAACGGTCACAGTTACGAAGATCCTGCAAAGCAGACCGGCAATACCAACTTTGCCCTCCTTGTTGCAAAGCATTTTTCCGAGCCATTCAAGGACTCCAACGGCTACGGAGAGTCGATAGCAAGGCTTAGCAATATGCTGGGCGGCGGTGTAATAGTACAGCGCTTTGGCGACCTTATCCGTGGCCAACGTTCAACTCAAAACAGGATAGACGAGGCATTTGTCACTCCCACCTTGCAGGCGACACCCGGTGACCTTAGTCTGGTTTTGCCAAAGAGAATTCTTGACGGAATAATAGAGATGATATACGCTCTTGACAAGATTGCCCCGGGTACGGCAAACGAGGATACGCTTCTGTATGGTGTAGAGGTCAAGTTCTATAATATGGAGGTAAGCGTTGATAAC
Organism: Eubacteriales bacterium; assembly: GCA_045605175.1. Classification (GTDB taxonomy): domain Bacteria; phylum Bacillota; class Clostridia; order Oscillospirales; family CAG-272; genus UBA1740. The sequence continues at coordinate 1,717 of JAZUPL010000020.1, forward strand.
AACCTCCAGTCCTGCCACGAGGGACTGTATGTTATAGGTGACGGTAGTGGTATCACTCACTCGCTCTCCCACGCATCGGCAAGCGGCGTTCACGTAGCGCGCTACATTATTGAAAACTTAAAATAATACGTTAAAAGGCTTGGCGCGCGCCAAGCCTTTATTTTACTCTTTATTTTGTTTTTTTCTTTTGTCGTAAGTATTGATAACGCCTCGCCTTGACGACGGCGACATATTCTCTTGCTTTTTAAACATACGGCTAAAATAGTTGGGGTTGTCAAAGCCGAGCTCGTAGGCAATTTCCTTAATAGAAATATCGCCGTGGCGCAGCATTTCCATAGCGTAAGC
>JAZUPL010000021.1:0-4262 GCA_045605175.1 Eubacteriales bacterium
TCTGTGAGCAATCCAAAGTTTTGATACCATTTTAATATGGGTGTAAAATTTAGAACTATGGGTGCATTTTGGTGAAAGGTCTTGCGCCCATTTTATTTTATTAAATTGGATTTTTACGATTCGCTGAAATCAATTGTACTCAAACTCAAAACCACCGTCTACGCACTTGCCCGTCGATTCAAGAATAACGTAGATTGTTTTTTCATTATCATATTTATCATCAAGTACAATCGTTTCATCATAAGATTCCCCGCCCTTAACGGTACGGAGTAATTCTTTTTCACCGTCAACTCCGATATAAACATTCATCTCACCTTCAACAAGACTTGCTTCAAAATCAAGTGTATGATCCGACACACCATCTCTACTTAATTTGAAATTATACGTTCCATTAAAGGTAGCGAATTCCATGCTTGCTTCATCACCCAGACAGGAAGTGATCAACATGGTCGCAGCATAACTCTTGACATATCCATCACAACTACAAAGTAAAGTGAGTATAAGCACGAGCACCAATACAAAACCGATTTTTTTCATATCTTCATTTCTCCTTTTATTTTTTTATTTGGCTTTATCAAATGCTTATTTATCTATGGGGCTATTATAACACAAAAGTCAACAATAATTAAGAAATTTTTAATGAATCGATAATTGAACGATACCCTAAGTCTCATCATGCATAAATGGTTAAATTATGACATTTTTAAAAGCAAACCGCATTATATAAGTATTTGAAACTACTCGTTATATTTTTATCATCTATCCGTTAGCTTTGTAATTTCCGTCAAACCTTTCTTTTCTTTTACAGAAGATAATTAACCGTCAAAATCACGATGCTTGTCGCGATCATAACGACACCGACCACACGATTTAAAGTTTTTGCGTTCGCTTTGTTGGCGATTTTTGCCGCAATCCTAGCCCAAAGCAAAGTAAATACCACACACAGCGCAAGGCAAAGAATATCGGGTACACCCCCGATTATAAAATGGCTGACACCACCCGTGAGCGCTGTAAACGCCATAATAAAGACGCTTGTACCAACCGCCAAATGCATAGGATAGCCAAGGAACGAAGTTAAAACAAGCAACAGCATCATTCCGCCGCCTGCGCCCGCAAAACCGCATATAAATCCAACAAATATACCGCCGACGATTGCCTTAATCAACCTGCTTTTCGGAGAGCTTTCTTCCAAGTGCTCTCTCGTTTTATTGACGGGCTTCAAAAGGAAACGCAAGCCGATAATAATTAATGCTATCTGCATCGTTCCGCTCATAGCTTGCTCGGGCAAAAAACTTGCCGCAAAGCTTCCTATCATCGTTACGATAAGCACGCTTACGAGCAACGGCAAACTATTTTTAACGTCCAAGTTTCCGCTTTTCTTATAGGTATATGCGCTGACAAGGCTAGCCAAAACATCACTGATGAGCCCTATCCCCACCGCATCATAAGCGGGAAGACCCAAAAACGTTATGAGCATTGGTCCTATTACAGCGGCAGCGCTCATGCCTGCAAAACCCGTTCCAATACCTGCCCCAGCGCCCGCGATAAAGCACACGAGTATTGTAATTAGAATTTCTACCATAATTTTTCTATACCAATTCCCTTTTATCATTGAGTTCATTATATCACTTAATCGAACCTAAGTCAAGGATTTGTTTAATCGAATTCACGAAGTGAACGATACCCCACAAATTGAACGAAAGGGGTATAAAGTGAACGATTTACATTTTGCGGCTAAAAACAAAAAAGACTTGCAAGGATGAAAACTATCCCGGCAAGCCCTATAAATTTAATGAAATCCTGCTTTGCAGGATGAAATCCGAGTGAACTCGGATGAAATCTTCGGTGTGCCACCTCAGATGAAATCAAATCCGCCATATTTAACCTGCCGCAAGGCAGATTTCATCGCGGAGTGATTTCATCCACGAATGTGGATTTATTCCGACGAAGGCGGATTTAATTAAAAAAGACTGCAATTTTGTATCAAAATTACAGTCTTTTTTTGGTGCGGGAAACGGGACTTGAACCCGTACATCAAAGATACACGCCCCTCAAACGTGCGCGTCTGCCGATTCCGCCACTCCCGCGTGGAACATTCACTATTATACATTCTTTGTTTGCAAATGTCAAGGGGTTTGTGAAAGTTTTTTTAGTTTTTTTGTAATTTGTTCGATTTGCTCATAATCAACCAAAAAGAAGTCACTGTTAGGGTGCAAAATGACATGGGGTATAGACAAAGGCAGAAAACAATTTTCGGCAGGGTGAACAATATCACCCTGCCGAATTAGTACTTAAAATCAAAGAGGAATAAGCGTTCCGTCCTTGAAAGAGTGGGTAAGGATGCCTTGGGAATAATATCCAAGGTTGAGGGTTTTGGTTTTATCTTCATTGTGGGTTACGGTAAAGCCAAGTCCCTCGGGCTTGCCGTCCTTTTGCATACCGAAGAAGGTGATATTCTCCCCTTCCCTTTCTATTAAAATATCTGGGTGGGGGTTGCCCTGAAGTACAATTTTGGTGCATTCATTCTTTAACTTAAAGAGAAACCAATCCTCGTATTTTCCGTCCTGGATACCTGCAAAGTAGAACTTTTCAGGCTTGTCCTGATAGGGCAGGTAGATATATCTCTCGCTAAAGAAAAAGCCGTTTATTTTGCCGTCTTTAATAAAGCCGTAATCGGTATATTCTACATCACAGGTGATGTCGGTCATATACTCTGTTTCATACTCGCCTTTTATAGAACCGAAGGTGGACAAAGACTCTTGCATAGCAGTTCTCCTTTGTTCAGTATTGTAAGCTTGTGTTTACTATAATTATTCGTACAAGGGGTATTTAGCGCACAATTTCGCGACACGGGTGCGCACTTCTTCGGCGTTTGCCTCAAAATCCTTAAGAGTCATGGATATAAGAATTGCGACCTCTTTCATATCCTCCTCGACAAAGCCACGGGTTGTGACAGCGGCTGTGCCAAGGCGAATTCCACTGGTTACGAAGGGCTTTTGAGTATCGTAGGGGATAGCGTTTTTGTTACAGGTAATGCCTACCTCGTCAAGCAGATGCTCTGCCTCTTTTGCAGTATTTACCTTCATACCTGTAAGGTCAACGAGCATAAGGTGGTTATCTGTACCGCCGCTAACAAGACGGAAGCCCTCTTTCACAAGTCCTTCGGCAAGGGCGGCGGTGTTCTTGATAATCTGTCCTGCATAGGTGGTAAATTCGGGTTTCAGTGCCTCGCCAAAGCATACTGCCTTTGCGGTAATGGTGTGCATAAGAGGGCCACCCTGAATGCCTGGGAAGATAGCCTTGTTTATAGCCTTGGCGATTTCCTCGTCATTTGTGAGGATAAGTCCTCCACGAGGTCCACGGAGTGTCTTGTGTGTGGTGGTTGTAGTAACGTCGGCATAAGGCACGGGCGAGGGGTGAAGTCCTGCCGCAACAAGTCCTGCTATGTGCGCCATATCTACCAAAAGATATGCTCCAACCTCCTTGGCTATATCGCTAAAGCGCTTGAAATCTATAACTCTCGGATATGCGGAAGCGCCTGCGAGAATAAGTTTTGGTTTATGTTTAAGAGCGAGCGCACGAACCTCTTCGTAGTCAATAGTTTCGCTCTCGCCCGACACACCGTAGGGTACGATATTCCAATATTTACCCGACATATTTACAGGAGAACCGTGGGAGAGGTGTCCGCCGTGAGCAAGGTTCATCGAAAGCACCGTGTCACCTGGGGTAAGAAGAGCAAAGAAAACTGCCATATTTGCCTGAGCGCCTGAGTGGGGCTGGACGTTGGCATAATTAGCGCCGAAGAGTTGTTTTGCTCGCTCTATTGCGATATTCTCCACGACGTCAACGTATTCGCAACCACCGTAGTATCTCTTGGCGGGGTATCCCTCGGCATACTTGTTGGTTAAAGTTGTACCATTTGCCTCCATTACCACCTCGGAAACGAAGTTCTCGGACGCGATAAGTTCAATCTTATTCCTCTGCCTTGCGGTTTCCTGCATTACTGCCTCGTAAACCTCTGGGTCATTTGCTCTTAAAAGACTGTAATCTCTCATAATATTCTCCTTATCTTTGCTTTTTTATATTTTAGCATATTCCCTACCCCTTGTCAATCTCTGTGGCAACTGTTTAATATAAAAACACTTTCCTTTATTAAAACACAAAGCATTCCCAAAAAACTCGAGAATGCTTTGTGTTTAGTTATTATCCTTATAATATATAATTTAGCGCTCAACCTTGGTGGCTATATTTAAAAACAACAA
>JAZUPL010000022.1:0-17367 GCA_045605175.1 Eubacteriales bacterium
TTGATTTTTCATACACGCCCCCCTATCAGTAATGTACCCGCTGGCGACTGACGAGCAGATTTATGCAGGTTATTGTAAGAACTATTACGAACAAAATGACCGCCGCCGCAGATGCAAAGGACGGGTATCCTCCCCCCTCGCCGTAGAGCATATCGTAGATGTAGCCGACTACGGTGTTCATCTCGGCAACATTTAGGTTTGAGCCAAAGAGGGCAACCGCATCAGAATACGCCTTGAACGCGCCGATAAATCCCGTAATTACAAGATAAAAAATCATCGGAGAAATCATAGGCAGGGTAATTTTCCTGAAAATGCTGAATTTAGATGCTCCGTCAAGTTTGGCGGCATTATAGTAATCCTGTTTGACCGACGCCAAAGCACTTGTAAGAATTAAAATCTTAAATGGCAGGACTATCCAAATGGTGTAGATTGAGAGAACCAACATTTTTGCCCAGTATGGTCCGCTTATAAAGTCAACGGGTGAGAGTCCAAACCACCCTGTTACCGTGTTTACAAGTCCGACGGTGTACTCGGTGGGTGCAAAGAGTATCATAAATACCATGCCGACCGCGAGTGTGTTTGTCACATAGGGGAGGAAGTAGATTGTCTGGAAAAGCCCCCGAAGTGACTTGATAGACGCAAGACCTAAAGATATCAAAAGCGCCAAAATAGTTGACACGGGTACGGTGATGAACACCAAAATAAACGTGTTGCCAACGGCTCTTAAGAAATAGGGGTCTTTGAGGACGTACTCGAAGTTAAAAAGTCCTACGCCCGTGTACTCTCCCGATGCAAAGTTGTATTCCTCAAGGAGGGAATATATAAATACGTCAATAAGCGGATAAAGGAGAAACACCGCTATAAACAGTAGTGCCGGCAACAGATACAGCCAGGCCTTTTTATTGTTTTTTTCCATTTTTATACCTTTCCCCCATAAAGTCCTTATTGTATTAAATATAACATATAAAAAAGAAGTTTTCAAGTGATATAGAAAAAATCCCCCTAAAGCATTCCTGAAAATACTCTTTCAAGCCATACCACAGGGGGAGTTGTGAGAGGATTCGTTTGCGTATGTAAAAATGTTTGCTTGGTGGATTATGCTATCCTTTTGCTTTTAGCATTTCTATGGTTTCAAGAATATCCGTCCTTTTCCTTCCGAGAACGCACGCCCTTTGCAGGGCCTTCTCGCTCTCTTGTTCATTCCCCGTCATAGCATAGGCAATAGCAAGAGCCGAATAGGAGGATACCATAGTGGAGTCAAGTTCGATAGCCTTTAATGCCGGCTCAATCAAACTCTCGTACTCTGCCAACTCAAGAAGACAGTTTGCCAGGTTGTTATAGGCGAATGCCGAAGTTGGATTTGCTCTTGTTGCTCTTTCAAAATACTCGATAGCACGTTTGGAGCGTCCACTTCTATGATACTGAATACCGAGGTTTGAAAGAACGGTGTAATGCTCCTCTATATCAAGAAGTTCCTCGTAGGCTTCAATAGCCTTGTTGCACGCGCCCATTTCGGCATAGCAAAAGGCGATGAAAAATCCAACTGCAAAACGCTCGTTTTGCCGACAGGAATAAAGGTCAATTTTTTCAAGAATTTCCTTGGCATGAGCATACTCGTCCTTATTGATATAGAGAAGTGCGGTAAAGAAGTCGCGGGACTTTTTCGAGTCGTCATTAAAGCCGTCCCTTATTATATGCGAATAACTATCTCGGTAGTTGATAATAAGTTCGGGGGAGAGGGCGTCCCTTTTCGCTCCTTTAAGAATCTTCACAAGAGAGCCTAACGAGGCGAAGAGGACTATACAAATTCGCACAATTCCCGTAGAGTTAAAGCCCTCGCCCGTGACAGAGTCGTATATGAAAAAGCCAAGAACGCCGAATGTTATAATACCGAGAACAATTAGTGCTATAATTCTCGTTTTGTCAAGTTTCATTGTAAACTTTCCTTTACGTTATACGACTATAAACGCACAGTTTCCAGGAGCGAGAGAGATATCCCCTGCTCCCACCTTTTCACCACACAAGTCGGGGAGCGTGTCAAATTCTCCAAGGGTAAGAGGCTCGCCATTGAGTGTCATAACCCTCGAACGAAGTTTGCCACTTCCTGAAAGAACATATACTTCACCCTCGGTGGGCAAGGTTACGGTGGTATAGTCGGTAAGCGAGTTGTTTATTACAAGATAAGCAACACCCTCCTTGCCGTCCTTTCTCGAATGAGCATAGACGTGCGCACCCTCGCGAATAGGCTCGCAAGAGTCATATACGGTGTCACCCATCAGTTTCTTCCAAAGCAAAACTGCGAAGAAGTTGGGGCGAGGCTCAAAGCTTCCGTGCTTTAGGTATCCGTAGTCTGAGGAAGCGAGGGTGTTGTGGAATATTATGCCCTCGGTAATAGTAGAAAACTCACCAAGTTCGTTAAGCGTCCTCGGCACGTCAAGATAGGTAGATGCCCAGGTGTTACCGCCGCAGCCTGCGTCACCCGACTCGGTAACCCACATCTGTCCGCCGGGAACGTATCTGTCCCGCCTATCAAGATACTGACGGCAACAGTGCCCTGCAAGCATAAGATACTCTTCGCTCAAGCACTTTTCAACAGGCCAATGTCCGCCCATAGCAGCGCCCCTTTCGGATACGCCGTTGTAGTAGTGGTAGGAGAACACGTCAAGTTTTTCAGGATAGTCGCCAAGAAGTTCCTCGGTGGTTACAATCTTGAGAGCCGAGGCAATACCTCCGCCCACATTCATCTCGCCAAACATAGCGATGTCGCCACAGGTACAAGGACCTACGAATAAGCACTCAGGGTAGTTATCACGAAGCCACTTTCCAAACAGGGCGTGGTCACGAGCGTGGTGCTCTGCGGTGTAACCTGCGGGCAGACCTGAAATAGCCATCATATTAGGCTCGTTGGTGAACTCGGCGGCATTGATAGGAACACCGTACTCTCGGCTAAGCGAGAAGAGCATCTCTGCCTGTTCGGGTGTCCACGGCTCTTCTGCCGAGTGAATACCAGGACAGTTTGCCACAGAAACAAGAAGTTTACCGTTTATCGCCTTTACAAAATCGAGCACGCCTATCCATTGCTCGCGTGTCAGGATATTCTGGAAGCCCTCGGGAAGTTTGCCACCCATTTTGCCGTCAAGGTCGTAGTAGGTCTTGTTTGCCCATGTTCCCGACACTCTAACCCAAGCGACACCAAGCGCCTTTGCCATTTTCCTAAGGCGATCGTTGTAAAGGTCGATAGGGGGATAATACTGCTGAAGATTGCCCATATCTGCCCAATCTTTTATCGGTTCAAAGGGCTCGGTGCCGTCAATCTGGGCGTCGGTATATGCCTTCCAAAATGTACCGCCTGTTACCTCGGTCATTTCAACATTGTAGGATACAAGCAAGGGATCTTGGGCACGCAAGGTATTTAAGCCCTCGCTTTTGAGAAAAATCCTTTCTGCCATAATAATCTCACTTTCTTATACAGTATTTTTTGTTTTTTCGCTATATTTATCTTGTTTTTTCTTTGTTTTATACCATTTTGCTTAATCTACTGTTATCAATTCATAGTTAGTAGAGCCAATTCCAAGTTCCTCGGCGGCGGTTACTGTAAGAGTTCCGTTTCTTGTTTCTATCCTCTCTATCAGGTGGGGCGCACCGGGGTCTTTTGACGCATATACCAAATCAAGGCAGGCGCGGTCAAGCGCAACCGGATCGGTGGAGGCAAGAATTCCGATATCCGCCATGCAGGGATCTTCCGCCACAGCACAGCAGTCACAGTCAACCGACATATTCATCATTACGTTTATATATACAATCCTCCCCTCGAACATCTCTGTAACAGAGGACGCCGCATCCGCCATGGATCGCAGGAAGTCATCGTGGTCGGCGTTCCAGAACACCTCGATGTCGCCTGCACCGTGGATATACTGCTTGCCAAAAGCCGAGGCAAGTCCAATAGACAGTTGCTTTATCGCTCCACCGAAGCCGCCCATAGGATGTCCCTTGAAGTGGGAGAGGACGAGCATACTGTCATATTTAGTTATTTCCTTGCCGACATAGTTTTTCTTAATAACCTTTCCATTCGGTATATCAAGTACAAGGTCGGGCCCCTCTGCATCAAGAATATCAACGGTAAAATGCGAAGTCCAACCGTGTCTGTCCATAGTACGTTTATGCTTTTCGGCTGTGCTTCTCTCGCCACCGTAAGCGGTGTTGCACTCGACTATCGTGCCACCAACTCTTTCTACTATCGGTTTCCAAAATTCAGGACGGATAAAGTTCTGGTTTCCAACCTCGCCGGAGTGAACCTTTACCGCCACTTTTCCGCTAAGTTCTCGACCAACCAATTCGAAAAGTTCAAGAGCCTTTTCTGGTGTTATTGTTCTTGTAAAATATACTCTACTCATAATTCTTACACACTCCTTTTCTTTAATTATATCGAAAAAGTATTGTTTTTTCAATATCCTTGTTATATTTTTTGTCAGTTTAGAAGAAATTTATTTATTCCTTAGCATTATTTTTATTCAAATAAGAAAAAATTTATGTTATTCGTTTTTTTTATTTGTTTTTTCTTTACAAGCAGGATATTTTGTGATATACTAAGGTGTGGTAAAAAATTATTACTGTTTCGTGGGGCGTTTTGCCTTAGCGAAAAAAGGAGTGTAATACTATGAGTCGTATGGTCGGGACAGTTTCCCGTGGTGTTCGTGCACCTATAATTCGTAACGGTGACAACATTGTTGATATAGTGACCGAGTCGGTCCTTTTGGCGGCAAAAGAGGACGGTTTTGAAATCAGAAACCGTGACATCGTGGCTATGACCGAGGCTATCGTCGCTCGTGCACAGGGCAACTATGCATCGGTAGATAATATAGCAGCAGATGTAAAGGCTAAATTCGGTGGAGAGACCGTGGGAGTCATCTTCCCTATTCTTTCAAGAAACCGTTTTGCTATCTGTCTGCGCGGAATTGCAAAGGGTGCGAAGAAGATAGTTCTTATGCTATCCTATCCCTCTGACGAGGTAGGAAACCATCTTATTTCTCTTGATTTGCTTGACGAGAAGGGCATTAACCCCTACTCTGACGTGCTCGACCTTGATAAATACCGCGAACTCTTTGGATACGGTGTGCATCGCTTTACCGGTGTGGACTACGTTGACTACTACAAGAAACTTATCGAGGAGTGCGGTGCAGAGGCACAGATAATCTTTGCCAACGACCCCCGTGCTATTCTTGCATATACCAAAAACGTGCTTAACTGTGACATTCACACAAGAGCAAGAACAAAAAGACTTCTCCGCACGGCAGGTGCAGAGATAGTATATGGTCTTGATGAAATTCTCACCTCCCCCATTGATGGCAGCGGATACAACGCACAGTATGGTCTGCTCGGCTCTAACAAGGCTACCGAGGACCAGGTAAAACTCTTCCCCAGAGATTGTCAGCCCGTGGTTGACGCCATTCAGGCGAAGATCTTCGAGGCGACCGGAAAAATGGTAGAGGTTATGGTGTACGGCGACGGTGCTTTCAAGGACCCTGTGGGAAAGATTTGGGAACTTGCAGATCCTGTTGTTTCGCCCGCTTACACCTCAGGTCTTGAGGGTACTCCCAACGAACTTAAACTCAAGTATCTTGCCGACAACGACTTTGCTGACCTGTCAGGCGAGGCGCTAAAAGAGGCTATCAAGAACAAGATTGCCGAGAAGGATGGCAGCCTTGTAGGTCAGATGGCATCCGAGGGTACTACTCCCCGTCAACTTACCGACCTTATTGGTTCGCTCTGCGACCTTACTACCGGCTCGGGTGACAAGGGTACTCCCATAGTGCATATTCAGGGCTACTTTGATAACTACACAACAGACTAATTATCAAAAATATAAAAACTCACCGCCTTTAGCGTGATGTCCTTAACCGAGAACACGCTATATAAGTGGTGAGTTTTATTTTTGCTACACAAAAATGGTATGATCAATAGTGGTGAGTTTTTTCCCTAACAACAAACGGAATGCTCAAAAGGGCATTCCGTTTGTTTTTTTATTGTTTATACAACACCCTGGGCAAGCATAGCATCGGCAACCTTAATAAAGCCTGCTATGTTAGCGCCTGCAACCAGGTCATCGCCAAGTCCGTAGTCGTTTGCCGCCTTGAGCGAAGCCGAGAAGATATTCTTCATAATAGTGCGAAGTTTTGCATCAACCTCGTCGGCACTCCAGGAATATCTCATTGAATTCTGCGACATTTCAAGTCCGGAAACGGCAACACCGCCCGCATTTACCGCCTTGGAGGGTGCAACTACAACGCCGTTTGCCTTAAGATATGCAACTGCCTCGTTGGTGGTGGGCATATTGGACACCTCAACGTAGTATTTTACGCCGTTTGCCACAATTGCTTCCGCCTCTTTCATGCCGACCTCGTTCTGGGTTGCACAGGGCATAAGTATATCTGCCTTGACACCCCAAGGTTTTTCACCGGGGAAGAACTGGACGCCGAATTTGTCGGCATAGTCCTGTACCCTGTTGCGACAGGAGGCACGCATTTCTAACATATAGTCAATCTTTTCGGGTGTGGAAATTCCGTCCGGATCATATACGTATCCGTCAGGACCTGAGATGGTGACAACCTTGCCACCGAGTTCGGTAATCTTCTCTACAGCACCCCAGGCAACGTTACCAAAGCCGGAGATAGCGAAGGTCTTGCCCTCGATAGAGTCACCCCAATGCTCGAGCAGTTCGGTAGTGTAATATACCGCACCGAAGCCAGTCGCCTCAGGACGAATGAGCGAGCCACCATAAGGAATTCCCTTACCTGTAAGGACACCTGTAAACTCGTTGCGTATTCTCTTGTACTGACCGAAGAGATAGCCTACCTCACGAGCGCCGACACCAATATCACCCGCAGGAACGTCAAGATCTGCACCAATATGTCGGCAAAGTTCGGTCATAAAACTCTGACAAAATGCCATAACCTCTCTATCCGACTTGCCCTGGGGATCAAAGTCGGAGCCACCCTTACCTCCACCCATAGGCAGCGAAGTCAAGGAGTTCTTGAAGGTCTGCTCGAAGCCTAAGAATTTGATTATAGACTCGGTAACAGAGGGGTGGAAACGAAGACCGCCTTTGTAAGGGCCTATCGCACTGTTGAACTGAATTCTATATCCGCGGTTTACCTGCACCTTTCCGCTGTCGTCAACCCACGGAACGCGGAACTTAATAATTCTCTCCGGCTCTACCATACGCTCGAGGACGCCACTCTCGATGTATATAGGACGCTGAATAAGCACAGGCTCGACAGACTCGAGCACCTCTTTTACCGTCTGGTGGAACTCACTCTCACCCGGGTTGCGTTTTACAACCCTGTCGTACAAGTCATTAAGATAATCCAACTTGAACATAATATCACCTCATATTAACGCACGCGTGCGATTTATTTATTAATGAAATAATTATACAACAGTTAATAACAAAAATCAATAGGTTTTTTGCAAGTTTTTGCTCTTTTTCTTGCATAAAATCTATACATTGGTTGTTTTTTTCTTTTTTGTTGCAAAATTTGTCGTTTATTATTGCATCTACCATTGACTTTGGATAATGCCGTCCTCTTGTGGAATAATAAGCAAGAGGTGAGAGTATGGAACCCATAAAAACAAAATTGACAAAACTTAATAAACCTGCCACTGCATCGCTCTGGTACTTTTTTGCTACCGTTTTATCAAGAGGAATAGGTATGCTTGGCACACCTATATTTACCCGCCTTTTGAGCGCCCGGGACTTTGGTCTTTATGCTCTCTTTCTATCTGTCTGTACGGTGGTCGGAGTGCCTTTGAGCCTTGAATTGTCGGGTGCTGTTTGCTATACCGCTCTGCAAAAATTCAGCAATAAAAAAGAGAGTCTTATGGCTTCGGCAAGCACTATTACTTTCCTCTTGGGAAGCGGCTATATTATTTCGTTTTTAGCACTTACTCCCCTTATCTCGGCAATAACGGGAATTGACGGTTATCTTATCCCTCTCATTCCGTTTTTTTCTCTTTGTACGGCTATAATTTCGCTATATACGACCTGGCTGAAATACGAATACAAATACAAAGAGGTCACTTTTATAAATATTTTGTTAGCACTTTTAAGCCCTATGCTTTCGGTTTTATTTATCTCGGCACTCGGTCGAGATAATGATGGTCGAATACTCGGCACGCTAATCATAAATCTACTTGTGGCTTTGCCTCTATATATTAGTATGCAAAGGGTGAGACGAGGGTTATTCGACAAAAAAATGGCATCATACTTATTAAAAGGTGCTTTACCAATTCTGCCGCATTATCTATCCGTTTCGCTTATAATTAGGTTTGGCGAGATTATGCTCGGTAGCCTTTTTAGTCCTGTCGAGGTGGGAAAATTCACGGTGGCGTCCTCGGTGGGACTATCCTTGAGTATGATTAGCACAAGCCTTCTGTCTGCCCTCGGTCCTTGGCTCACAAGACGGGTGAAGTCGGGGGACGTGTTAAAAATTCGGCGAATTATAGACCTTTCACTAAAGTTGCTTAGCCTTTCTTTACTATTCGTCTGTGCCATAGCACCCGAGGTGTTGCGAATCTTAGCACCGAAGGAATATGCCGACGCCCTCTTTGCCGTTTATCCCCTCGCTTTGTCGGTTATACCTATGTTTCTATCGGGTGTTATTACTACTTTAAGAACCTCTTTCCCTCATATAGGGCGTGGCTCTATTCCCTCGATTTTGGCGCTTTTGACCTCGATTTTGCTATCTCTCACTCTATTAGCCTTTGACTATCGTCTGCTCTCTCTTGTGGTACTGCTCGCCTACTCTGTGCTCGCCGTAGCAGGTCTTTATCTGTTAAAAAAGGATACGAGAATTCTGCCCTTATCAAAAGGCTCTGTGGTTACCCTTCTTTTTACAGCAGTATATTCTATCATTTTAGCACTTTTCAATGGACAGATAATAATTCGGGGCTTTTTGCTCCTTCCTCTTATCCCTGTCGGAATTGTATATCTGAGAACAACCCTTGCCGAAATGAGGGAAAAGGAATAGTATTACCAACTTATAGGGTTGGCTTTAACACCAATCAAACATTTGAAAGGGGCTGCTTCATTTAGGCATAACCGAATAAAAACACCGAGGTGTTGTATTACGCAGCACCTCGGTTGTGTTTTTTACAAATTTGAAAAAAATTAAGGTTGAAAACCACCGGTTTTCTTCTTTTTATGGTGTTTTTATTCTATCGCCGTTTCCTCGCTCGCCGTACTTTTGTACGGCTATCGCTCGTCAGCCGACGATTTCTGCTCTAAATCAAGCGAGCCCCAAAATCGTTATCAAAACCAAGTTTTAGGCGGTATTATTTCCCCTGCTCCTTGAGGGCTGCACGCTTTTGCGCCTGCATTCTCTTGCGGCTGGGGGTGTCGAGAATAACCTTACGCAGGCGTATGCTCTTTGGTGTCACCTCGATAAGTTCCTCATCGGTGATAAACTCAATAGCCTCTTCAAGAGAAAGTTGCACTGGGGTGATAAGGGTAAGTTTTTCATCCGCACCGGAGGAGCGAATCGCAGTCAGGTGCTTTTCCTTGCAGACATTTACCTCAATATCGTCAGGCTTGGGATTTTCGCCTACTATCATACCCTCATATACAGGAGTTGCAGGGCCGATAAACAGAGGTCCGCGATCCTGCGCCTGATAGAGTCCGTAGGTGGTGGATATTCCCTTTTCGCTGGCAACAAGCGAGGAGGTGAATCTGGTCTTTATCTCGCCACGGAAAGGCTCATATCCTGCAAAGATAGTGGATATTATTCCCTCGCCACGGGTGTCGGTGAGCAGTTCGCTTCGATAACCGAAAAGGCATCTTGTAGGAATAGAATAGAAGAGTTTCTGACGAGAGCCGTTAAGTTGCATATCGACCAGAGTTCCCTTTCTCGATCCGAGTTTTTCCATTACAGCACCTACGTATTGCTCGGGTACGTCTATTATTACATCCTCGATAGGCTCGCACCTTACGCCGTCTATCTCCTTGAAAAGCACTCGGGGGTTGGAACAACAGAGTTCATAGCCCTCTCGACGCATATTTTCGATAAGAATAGAGAGATGCATCTCTCCTCTTCCCGCCACACGGAAGGAATCGGTAGTGTCACCGTCCTCAACACGAAGCGATACGTCACGCAAAAGTTCCTTATATAGTCTTGCACGCAGGTGACGAGAGGTTACAAACTTGCCCTCCTTGCCTGCAAAGGGAGAGTCGTTTACCGAGAAGGTCATCTCCATAGTAGGCTCGCCGACCTTTATAAACTCGATAGGCTCAACACAAGCGGGCGAGCAAACCGTGTCACCTATGGCAAGGTCTTCGCAACCAGAGAAGCAGACGATGTCGCCTACACGTGCCTCTGTAACAGGAAGGCGTTTAAGACCGTCGAACTGATAGATAGACACTATCTTTGCGGGGCGGGACTTGCCGTCGCCGTGGTAGTTGCATATTGCTACACCCTGCCCCTGTTTGAGCATTCCGCGTTCAATTCGTCCGATACCTATTTTTCCGACAAACTCGTTGTAGTCAATTGAGGAAACGAGAAGTTGAAGAGGCTCGTCCTCCTCACCCTCGGGGGCTGGCATATATTCAAGAATTGTATCAAGCAAGGGGGTAAGGTCTGTGCCGGGAGTATGAGGATCAAAGGAGGCTGTACCTGCTCTGCCCGAACAAAATAGCATTGGGGAGTCAAGTTGCTCGTTGGTTGCGTCAAGTTCAAGAAGAAGTTCCAAAACCTCGTCGCCAATCTCGTCAAGACGGGCATCAGGTCTATCTATTTTGTTGACGACAACTATTACCCTGTGATTAAGCGAAAGAGCCTTCTCCAAAACGAAGCGTGTCTGGGGCATTGGTCCTTCTGCCGCATCGACAAGAAGAATAACACCGTTCACCATTTTCAAAATACGCTCTACCTCGCCTCCAAAGTCGGCGTGACCGGGGGTATCTATTACGTTTATCTTTACATCCTTATAATAGATGGCGGTGTTCTTGGCGAGAATGGTTATACCACGCTCCCTCTCAAGGTCGCCCGAGTCCATTACTCGTTCCTCCATCTCCTGATTTTCTCTGTATATACCGCCCTGGCGAAGCATCTCATCTACGAGTGTGGTCTTGCCGTGGTCAACGTGGGCTATTATAGCGATGTTTCTCAAATCTGTACGCTTCATTACATACCTCGCATAAATCAAATATTTTCCAAAAATATATTTTATCACAAAAAGGCGAAAAAATCAATCTTTTTATTTAACAATAGTATGCCCTTTTATTTTATTATTTTTATTTATTATTACAAATGTTTTTAGGAAGTCTTTTTACTTTTATTTATTGACTTTTTGGCAAAATTAGTTTATCATAGATATAAAAAGCACCAAGGTGCAAAAAAGAGAGGTTTTATTTATGGTTAAAGAGAGCGTAATTCTGACACGTCCTGAGAGATTTGCCGAGGTGCGTCCTGTCCCCGCCGACAAACTCGACCGTGCTATCAAAGAGGCTACCGACAAATTGAAGGGCCTGGCACAGCGTTACGGCACGGATAAATTCCCCGACACCTGCTCCAAGGATTTCCTGTATCCTATGGGTATAAACAGACACTGGGAGTGTGGTATGTACACCGGTTGCTATTGGCTCGCATATGAACTTACCGGTGACGAGTTCTTCCGTCAGGTTGCAGAGTCGCATATTCCGTCTTATCGCAAAAGAGTAGATGAAAAGATAGGTATGGACGACCACGACGTCGGCTTTGTATTTACACCTTCCTGCATTGCAGCATACAAACTTACAGGCAACGAATTTGCAAGGCAGGCGGGTCTTGACGCTCTTGAATATTTCTATAATGTCAGTTACTCGAAGGAAGGTAAGTTTATTATCCGTTATCACGAGGGCTGGGATGATGGTTACGGTTGCAGGACTATGATGGACTCGCTTATGAATGCTCCACTTATGTTCTGGGGCGCTAAAGAAACAGGCAACCAGGACTACTACAATGCAGGTCTTGACCACAACAGAACCACCGCGCAACTTCTTATTCGTGAGGACGCCTCCTCCTTCCACCACTATCAGTTTAACCCCAAGGATGCCTCTCCCGTAGGAGGTCTTACCTTCCAGGGCCATGCCGACGACTCCTGCTGGTCCCGTGGACACTCATGGGGTGTGTTTGGCTTCCCTATTGCTTACTCCTACACAGGCGAGGAATTCCTGCGCGAAGTACATAAGAACATCACCTATTTCATGCTCAACCACCTGCCCGAGGACATGGTTCCCTGCTGGGACTATGACTTTATCGAGGACGCCCCCAAGGACTCCTCTGCGGCGGTAATCTCCGCCTGTGGTATGCTTGAAATGGCAAAGATGCTCCCCGACGAGTGCGAGGACAAGAGAATATTCCGCTCTGCGGCATACCAGATGATAGAGTCGGTTATAGACAACTACACCACCGACATCGGCCGTGAATATGACGGACTTATCCACCACGTCACCCACGCAATTCCCTTCGATTTGGGTATTGATGAGTGCGCTGTGTATGGTGACTTCTTCTATCTTGAGGCTCTCTTAAGACTTAAGAAGCCCGAGTGGCAGAGATATTGGTAATCCTGCTTGCCACCCGACAAGAGATAATAATTTAGTAAATAGTTATTTACATAGAAACCGCCGAGAGCGAACTGCTCTCGGCGATTGTTTTTTTGGGGTTAATTTAACACGGGGTATAGGAAATTATATCACTCTTGTTCTAATAACGCCCTCGAGGCTGTTTATTTTTTCAATAACGTTGTCGGGTATTGTGACATCGCTGCCAAGTTCTACAATTGTATATGCGTATTCACCCTTTGAACCGTTGGAAAGATTTTCTATGTTTATTCCCTCAATTGAGATAGCGCCGGTTATACTGGAGAGCATATTTGCGACATTGAGGTGGCAGATGCAAATTCTTCTCATTCCGCTATACGGTATGCTTACCGCGGGATAGTTTACAGAGTTTTTGATGTTTCCGGTTTCGAGATATTCCTTTAACTGATCTGCTGCCATAACCGCACAGTTATCCTCGCTCTCGGCTGTGGATGCACCGAGGTGGGGAATGTTTACCGTGTGGGGGAGTGTCAGGGTTTCCTCATTCGGGAAGTCGGTCACGTAGGCGGCAACCTTACCACACTCAAGAGCCTCACGAATAGCCTCGGTATCTACAAGGTCAGCACGCGCAAGGTTTATTATACGGACTCCATCCTTCATTTTGGCTATGGTTTCTCTGTTTATTATTCCTCTTGTCGTTTTTGTCGAGGGGATATGCAGGGTTATGTAATCCGACTTTGCATATATCTCATCATAACTGTCTGCGTGCTCAATCGAGCGAGATAGACTCCAAGCCGCCTGTACTGTGATGTATGGGTCGCAACCTATTACGTTCATACCGAGAGAGCGTGCCGTGTTAGCCACCAAGCCGCCTATTGCACCAAGTCCTATTACTCCGAGGGTTTTGCCGAGGATTTCACAACCTGCGAATTTGCCCTTGCCCTTTTCCACCTGCTTTGCGACGTCGGGGGCGGTGAGCGTCTTTGCCCACTCTACTCCTCCTACCACGTCACGGGAGGCGAGTATCAGGGCGGCTATCGCCAACTCCTTTACACCGTTTGCATTAGCGCCAGGGGTGTTGAAGACTACTATTCCGCCCTCTGCGCATCTGTCAAGGGGGATGTTGTTTACACCTGCACCTGCACGTGCTATGGCGAGCAGTTCATCTCCAAACTCATAATCAAGTAAAGATGCGCTCCTGACGAGCATCGCATCGGGGGAGGCTACATCCTCACTCACGATAAAGCCTGCGCCAAAACGATCTGTGCCTATTTTTGCTATTTTATTCATCAGTTGTATTTTCATTTTAATTCCCTCCTGAATATTATTTACGCAAGGCACCCCACATAGGACACCTTGCGTATTTTTTTATTTCACAACAATATCTTGAATTTTGGGATTCTCGGCGGCAAAGGTCTTCATAAACTTTACAAGTGCTACCACACCCTCATAGGGCATTGCGTTGTAGATGGATGCTCTCATTCCGCCTACCGAACGGTGTCCTTTAAGGTTTTTAAGCCCTGCGGCCTCTGCCTCGGCAACAAACTTCTTGTCAAGTTCGCTATCCCCTGTGGTGAACACAACGTTCATCATCGAACGGCAACCCTTGTCAACAGGGGCGGTATAATAACGTTGAGAGCCGTCGAGGTAATCGTAAAGCACGCTCGCCTTACGCTCGTTGCGACGTTTCATCTCTTCAAGACCACCTATCGAGAGTATCCACTCAAAGACCAACTTTGCCATATAGATAGAATAGCAAGGAGGCGTATTATACATTGAGCCATTGTCCGCCATAGCCTTGTAATCAAGCATTGCGGGGGTGTCCGGTCTCGCACTGCCGATAAGATCGTCACGAACTATGACTATTGTAAGTCCTGCGGGGGCTACGTTCTTCTGCGCTCCTGCGTAAATAAGTCCAAACTTTGATACGTCAACAGGCTCGGAAAGAATACAGGAGGACATATCTGCTACAAGAGGAATTCCTCCCGTGTCGGGAACTTCCTTGAAATTAGTGCCGTAAATAGTGTTGTTATAGCACATATGAACATAGTCTGCGTCGGGGCGGAAGTCGGAACGCTTGGTTTGAGGAACTGCCGAGAATGCAGGACTTGCACCTGCACTCGAAGCGGCTATAACTATATCTCCATACTTCTTTGCCTCAAGGTATGCCTTCTTTGAAAACTGTCCTGAAACTATATAGTCGGCGCATTTATGCTCTGAGAGCAGGTTTAGTGGCACTGCTGCAAACTGTGTAGATGCACCGCCCTGCAAAAATAGAACCTTATAATTTGAAGGAATGTTCATCAAGGTGCGAAGCATTGCTTCTGCATCGTCTATAATTTTTTGAAAGGCTGATGAACGGTGGCTCATCTCCATTACCGACATTCCTGTGCCTTCGTAGTCAAGCATCTGCTCCTGCGCTTTTTCCAAAACGGGGAGAGGTAGCATTGACGGGCCAGCCGAGAAGTTGTAAACTCTGCTCATAATTTTCCTTTCTGTCGAAGCCGACTGTAAAATAAAATTGTTATTATTATACTACCATTGTATCTACTTTGTCAAGATAAAGTGAATAAGATGTTTGTTTTTTTATTATACATTTAACTTTGACCTATCTCCTGTTCTCTTTGCCTATGACTTTATAAACTATAAAATCAAACCGTTAATAAAATAATTATTTTAGTATTCAAACAAATGAATTTCGCTTTTATATAGACTTTTTTACAGTTTTGTGATAGAATTGAAAAAACGCATCTAATATTAAGGATAGATTAAATGAAGATAATTGCAAGAATTTACACCGACTTCAAGGAAAAGTTCGGCATACCGAGGCAGAGCGGCGTGGTGTCAACAAAAGGGCGAATAGTCTTTGAGCCTGAGTACCGACGTCCCGAGGCGCTCCGTGGTATAGAGGGATATTCACACCTGTGGCTTATATGGTGCTTTTCCGAGGCAGAGCGTGATGAGTGGTCGCCCACGGTGCGCCCACCGAGGTTGGGTGGTAACAAGAGAGTGGGCGTTTTTGCGACACGCTCCCCCTTCAGGCCCAATCCGATAGGGCTTAGTTCAGTGCGACTTCTGTCGGTAGAAAAGACCGAGAGCGAGGGACTATGCCTGATAGTCGAGGGGGCAGACATTCTCGACGGCACGCCTATCTATGACATAAAGCCATACCTCGCCTACACCGACAGTCACCCTGATGCCAAAGGCGGCTTTGCCGACGGGGTGCGTGACTACGAGGTAGAGGTGGTTTTGGACGAAAAAGTTGCCGAGGTGTTTGACGAGGAAGAAAGAGAAGAAATTCTCGCCCTCCTACGGCAAGACCCCCGCCCCTCCTACAAGGGCGAGTGCGACCGTGAATACGGTATGAAATACCGAGATTTTGAGGTGTTCTTCACCGCCACCACCGAGGGCATTAAAGTGACACGGGTAGAGGGTAAGGGCAAAAAATAGCATTTTGCACCCTTACATAAATAGAAACATACCCACTTGCCATTTTTGATAGCTAATCACCAGCCAGAGCCACTCTGTCACTAGAGAGCTGCCGCCTCTTCCCCCACGAGGCGAGCTTTGTTTTATAAAACAAAACCCATAGGCTTTAAGACTCGCCTATGGGTTTTGGCATCTTCTTTTATTTTTCTCTGTTAAAATAATAGTAATAACTTGGGAATAGTTGGATGTAGTCCTTGTATTTTACATAGTATACGGCTATTCCCGATGTTTCTTTATCCAAAGGTATAGGCCCTTCCGAAAAGGATATAAACATATCAACGAATATCGCTATCGCCCCTTCTTCATATATAAGCTCATTAGCAGAAATAGTTATTTCTTCAACAACCGCTTTGCCTGTTGAACCATTATGAGTGAAATCTTGGTATAAATCCAAAGAGTAGTTACCATATTTCTTAACATCTATTCTTTCATCAACACCATTCGATCCAACCTCTGATAATTCCATCCATACTTCACCAACCACACTACTTGGTTTATATTTGCCACTGTCGTAATCCCGAGTTCTGAAATGTAATACCAAGTCTATGTCCTCGCCATACTCTAACCTGTCTTGGGATGCTGAAACCGCCATCCAAATAGGAGGTGCCGGGTCACCCTCTGCGTTAACTGCCCAAAGTGGCTGGGGCTCTTTAATCTGCTCGGGCTCTTTAGTCTGCTCGCAACCTGTTACGAACAGACTGAAAATAAGTAAGATGAGCAAAACCCTATAAATACATCTCGTTCCTTTGGCTACCGTTAGCCTCATCACTATCACCTCCTATGAGAATATATAAAAAAACAGCACGCAAGAAGTAAGGACACTTAATGCCCCGCCAAACTGCGTGCTATTTTATTTACCAAAATTATCTATTTAGTTTTCACAGCATAGACTTCTCGGCAAAATCAAACATACATTTTGTCGGGATTGCAAAAGTTTGCAATCATCAAATTTCCTTTACTATGCAATTATAATGTAGCACAGTATTTTTAAGAAGTCATTATCTATAATTTATTATGCCTCGGTGGGGTGTGGGGCGATTTCTCGCTCGGTGGCATTATATTTCTTCATATCCTTGTTAGCGATGTAAAGAGCGAAGAAAATCTGCACTGCTCCCGTAAGCAACCAGGAAATGGGATAGGAAATATATATGCTTTCCAGAGTCTGGAACTGCTCGAAAATTGTGTAAATCCATACCACTCTAAGCACACAAGAGCCTAAAAGCGATATGATAGTCGAGGAAACAGACCTGCCAAGTCCGCGGACACAACCGCAACCGACCTCCATCCAAGCGAGGGTGAAGTAAGGC
>JAZUPL010000023.1:0-8716 GCA_045605175.1 Eubacteriales bacterium
TCTCTCTTTTGTGGTATTGTGTTGTGCTAACAGGAGGTGCAGTCTATGGAAAGCATTATAAAAGAGCTGTGGAACGGCAACATCATACCGCAAGAGGACAGCAGAACGAACTCAAAGGAGATGAAAGAGCTCCTTGGGTACATGTCAAGGCATCACGAGGACTTGGAGAAAAGCTTTACTGACGAGCAGAAGGAGATCTTCGAGAATTACATGTAGCAAGTTAAAAACAACTGAGTGTTGTTTTTGACGCAGCGAAACCGCCCAAAACAACGAGTTGGCAGAACCGAGCCGGCGCAGGCGATAGGCAACGACTATGCGACGGTGGAGAGAAGCTGGAGTGAGTATGCGAGTCTATCGGAAGCAGCCATCTTCGAGTACGCCTTCCGTCTCGGTACCACCGAAGAACAATCCTTCGGTACGTGCAGAGAAAATACATATATGCTGTTACTATCATGGGTAAATACTACATCTCCAAAAGCAGCATAATCAACTACCTTGCCACCGATAAGGCATTTAAGAATACGCAGAAATCGGAGTGGCATATAAACATAATAAACCAGTATCTAATGCGGCAAACTTAAATATTTTTCAAAATCGTAGTCAATTTTGATTTCAATTCAAGTTGAATGGACGCATTTACAGCCCACCTGTCATCATTCCATGTTTCATATATGCCGTTTAATCCTTTAAACAAATTATCTACTTTGCTACGCACTATTTCGCCTTCCCACACAACAAATTCTGCAAAGAAGGGATGCTTTCTCATAGGATCAAAAGGAATATCAATATTGATTGTGTTATTCTTTTGATCCGATTGTGTTTCTTCATCAATAATAGCTGTGTTTATGGAATACCGATAATTAGTATTTATGCGTAAATATTCTCGTATACGCTTTTGTATATCTATGTATTGATGTTTCCCACTCTCGTTCATTTTGCTCCAATCGGAAACATCACCAACTTTTAACTTTGTAATGCTATGAGCGCGATTATCATTGAAATACTTAACAACAACCTCTTTATACCAACGCAAAGTATATCCATCTAATGTCATGTGTAAAAAAGGAATGATTTTTTCGACACGTGCTTTATATTTTGATGTACAGTACAAATACTTGAATGTCATGTTTAGCACTTTTTGCGCACGACCATAAGTCATTATAAAAGAAAAATCTTTGCGAACAGCAAATGAGTTCAACTCTGCGCAATACGCATTACACGTGTCTTCATGCCATTTGTCAAAATCTTCTTGCTTTTTATATGCAAACGGCGAAAGCTTTTTAAATCTGTTAGCAAGCCACCGGATACTTTCTTCTTGAATTTCTGGTTTGTGCCCCGTAGCCCGTCTCGACATATCCGTATGAGCTTTAGCAATCGCATACTCTAATTCTTGTGAGTCAGGAAAGCCTATAGTTGTTGCAGAAAATCTTTTTATCAAGTCATCTAATAGTGGCATGGTTACCTCCTTTTTAGTCGAAAAAAGCCCCGAAAATCGGGGCTTGGTTGGCGCAGGCTGAGGGATTCGAACCCCCGTGCCGGTTAGGCAAACGGTTTTCAAGACCGCCTCGTTGTGACCACTTCGATAAGCCTGCGTATGAAATTTTAATGAATACGTGGGCGTTCGAAGTGGCTCGTCGAAGACGAATCCGGTTCGCAACATTCGGCGAAAGCCGAAATAAGCCTGCGTATATATGGTGTTTTGCAGAAGTTTTGAGTATGCATTTTGTGGATTTATATTCCTAAACACACCCACTAGCATTATATTTTACCACAATTTTCTCTGCTTGTCAATAAATTTTGAGCATTTTTAGAAAAATAAGCATTTAGGGGCATTTGAGGACAAAATAAGAAGGAATTGCACTAAAAAAATACTCTATAATAAGTTAAAATGTATTGACAACAAAATTGATTTATGATATGATAGAAAATCATTTATTAGTTTTTTATAAATATTTTTTAATACAAATAAATGTTTTTTAAGACATTTTTTAGAAAGGATTGGGTGAAATGAAAGTGGATTTGGATATAAGCATTATTGAAAGCGAGAATCTAAAACTAATTCCCGAAGATAGCAAACTTGGGTTTGGTAGATATTTCACAGATCATATGTTCATTATGGACTATGAGGTAGGCAAGGGCTGGCACAATGCAAGAATCGTCCCTTTTGGTAACATTAGCCTTCACCCCGCTTCCACAGTCCTACACTATGGGGCGGAGATTTTCGAGGGACTAAAGGCATATCGTACCGCAGAGGGCGATGTCCGACTATTTAGGCCCATGGAAAACATCAAGAGAATGAACCGTTCGGCAGAGCGTATGTGCCTGCCCGAAATAGATGAAGAACTACTACTGTATATCCTAAAAACCTTCGTCAAGCACGAAGAGCGTTGGGTGCCACACTCCTTTGGCACTTCGCTATACCTAAGGCCCTATACCTTTGGTAATGATGAATCATTAGGAGTTCACACAGTATCAAAAGCGGTGTTTATGCTTATAGCCTCCCCTGTGGGAAGTTATTATAAAGAGGGTATAAATCCAGTAAAGATTATGATAGAAAACGAGGACGTCCGTACTGTTCGCGGTGGCACAGGTTACACCAAGTGCGGTGGAAACTATGCCGCATCGACCAGGGCTGGAGATAGAGCAAGTAAGCTTGGCTATTCTCAGGTGCTTTGGTTAGATGGAGTGGAGAGAAAGTATATCGAAGAGGTCGGCGCTATGAACGTTATGTTCAAGGTGGACGGTGAGATTATCACCCCCGCGTTGACAGGCTCTATACTTCCCGGTATTACGCGTATGTCCTGTATTGAGGTTTTACGTAGCCTTGGATACAAAGTCACCGAGCGACTATTCTCGGTTGACGAGTTGCTAGATGCTATTAAGAGCGGAAGGCTTGAAGAGGCGTGGGGAACAGGAACGGCAGCGGTTGTTTCTCCTATCGGCAGACTCATGATCTCGGGAACCGAATATATCATAGGTGATGAAAAAATCGGTGAAGTTACCAAGAAACTCTACGATATCCTGACAGGTATCCAGTGGGGTACACTTCCTGATGAGTTCGGCTGGATAGAAAGCATTTGATTTTTGCCCAAAACACCGCACTCCGTGTAGTGTTTTGGGTGTTTTATTTGGCCTATTTAAATAATTGTTTGCACAGAATTTTGATAAGCGAGGTTATACAATGCAAGGTTATAATAAATATGGTTTGCAATTTTTCCCACCCGTGGGTGTGGAGATGGAATGGACAAAAAAGAATTATATAGAGAAGCCCCCCAGGTGGTGTAGTGTGGATTTAAGAGATGGAAATCAGGCGCTTATTATTCCGATGAGCCTTGATGAAAAACTTGAATTTTTCAAACTGCTTTGCAAGGTTGGTTTTAAGGAAATAGAGGTCGGTTTCCCCGCGGCGAGCGATACTGAATACGAGTTTTGCCGTAGAATTATCGAGGATGACCTAATCCCCGATGACGTAACAATTCAGGTGCTTACTCAATCCCGCGAACATATAATTGCCAAGACCTTCGAGGCTATAAGAGGAGCAAAAAGCGCCGTGGTGCATCTCTATAACTCCACCTCGGTAGCACAGCGAGAGCAGGTATTCCGTCGTTCCAAGCAGGAAATTATAGACATCGCCACCTTTGGCGCACGTCTATGCCTTGAATATAAACAAAAGGCGGAGGGGCGGATAATGTTTGAGTATTCGCCAGAAAGTTTTACAGGCACAGAGCCTGAATTTGCTCTTGAGATTTGCAACGAGGTGCTTTCGATCTGGAAGCCTACCGAAGAGGATAAGGCAATAATCAATCTGCCTGTTACGGTATCACATTCGATGCCACACGTCTATGCAAATCAGGTCGAATATATGCACAAAAACCTACTTTTCCGAGAGAATGTTATTATATCTCTTCACCCTCACAATGACCGAGGCTGTGCAGTTGCAGACAGTGAAATGGGACTTTTGGCAGGCGGTGACAGAATAGAGGGAACTCTCTTTGGAAATGGTGAAAGAACAGGAAACGTGGACATAATCACCTTGGCACTTAACCTTTACTCCCAGGGGATTGATCCGGGGCTTGACTTTTCTAATCTTCCCGAAATCACCGAGGTTTACGAAAGAGTTTCGAGAATGAGGGTTTACGAAAGGCAACCTTATAGTGGTCAGTTGGTCTTTGCTGCTTTCTCTGGTTCGCACCAGGATGCAATAGCCAAGGGAATGAAATTCCGCGAAGGTAAGGACATTGGTTGGACTGTTCCGTATCTGCCAATTGATCCTACCGACCTTGGCAGAGTTTACGAGGCAGACGTCATTCGTATAAACTCCCAGTCGGGTAAGGGCGGTATTGGTTATATTCTCGAAACACAGTATGGCTTTGTACTCCCTCCAAAGATGCGTGAGTGCTTCGGTTATCACATAAAGGGTATATCCGACAGAGAACATAGGGAACTTATGCCCGTGGAGGTTCGTGACATCTTCTTACGCGATTTTGTGAATATAAGTACCCCCGTGAGTATCACCCGCGTGCAGTATTCGCCCCTTGATGACGGACGCCTTGAGGCAAGTGTCAGGATTAGCACCGTAGGTGGAGAGGCCACCACCCGTGTTGAGGGAAATGGCCGTCTTGACTGCGTAAGCAATGCCATTAAAAATATTTTAGGTGTAAACTTTACTTTGCAAAGCTATACTCAACACGCCCTTGATGGAAGTACCGATGCGAAAGCGGCATCCTACGTGAGCATCTGCCTTGATAACGAGGTGTACTGGGGATGTGGAGTTGATACAGATATTGGAGAGTCCTCTGTCAAAGCGCTTGTTAGTGCTATAAACAAGGCTCTCAAAAGCAAAAATGGATAAGGAGGAAACAAATGAAACTGACGGGTGCAGAGATAATTATTCGATGTCTTATAGAGCAGGGCGTTACCGATGTTTTCGGATACCCGGGTGGTCAGGTTATCAACATATATGACGCGCTTTATAAATACAAAGATGAAATCAACCACATTTTGACCGCCCACGAGCAGGGCGCAGCCCACGCTGCAGACGGTTATTCGAGAGCCACCGGAAAGGTTGGCGTTTGTATTGCTACATCTGGTCCCGGTGCGACGAATTTAGTTACAGGAATAGCGACGGCCATGCTCGATTCTATTCCTATGGTCGCAATAACTGGTAACGTTCCTTGCTCATTGATAGGCAAGGATTCCTTCCAAGAGATTGATATAACCGGTATCACGCTTCCTATTACGAAGCACAATTATTTTGTAAATAAAATTGAGGATTTGGCGGGCTCTATTCGTGAGGCTTTTGCCATAGCGAAGTCTGGAAGACCCGGCCCTGTCCTCGTAGATATTCCAAAGGATGTACAATTAGCAACCTATGAATATGAGGAACATACTCCATCACCAAAAGTGCCCCTGCCTCATGCAGAGGAGAAACTTATCGAGAAGGCTATCGAACTTGTAAACGAGTCGCAGCGTCCGTATATTTATATCGGCGGTGGCGCGGCAGGACTTGGGCTTGGTAAGGAAATTCTTGAGTTTGCCGAGAAAATAAACGCCTACATAGGATGCTCATTTATGGGCCTTTCCGCAATTCCTGACGGACACGAGCGTTTCCTCGGTATGCAGGGAATGCACGGTCACTACGCCTCCAGCCTTGCGCAGAACAATGCCGACCTGATTATTGGTGTTGGTGTGCGATTTAGCGATAGAGCGACGGGTAACGTGGCAAAGTTTGCAAGAAAGAGCAAAATTATTCAACTTGATCCCGACTTTGCCGAGATAAACAAGAACGTAACGGTTGATTGCGGTGTCGTTGGTGACGTGGAATACTCATTCAGAAGAATTGCCGAGGCAGCCCTTCCAAAGACAAATCCAAAGTGGAACGAGATTGTAGAAGGGTTAAAGCAAGAGGAGAGCGAGCAACAAAGAACTGCAGAACTTTCCAGCGAGGGAAGAATGACTCCCAAAATGGTCTTGGATGTGATAAATCGCCTCAAGCCCAAGAATACGGTAATAACCACCGACGTCGGTCAGCACCAGATGTGGACGGCTCAGTATGTAAGGTTTGATAACACCCGTAGATTTGTTTCATCAGGCGGACTTGGAACGATGGGGTTTGGTCTTGGCGCTGCTATTGGTGCCAGAGTTGCCACCTCCGACACAACCCTGCTTATAACGGGTGACGGAAGTTTTGGTATGAATCTTAACGAACTTGCCACTTCTGTATCGCACAACATTCCGATAATTATAGTCCTGATGAATAACGGTGTGCTTGGTATGGTACGTCAATGGCAGACTCTCTTCTTTAGCAAGAGGTATTCTGCCACGGTTTTAGGAAACAGAAAGACCGACTTTGTTAAGGTAGCCGAGGCATTTGGCGCCGTGGGTTACCGTGCTCATAATATCGAAGAGTTTGAGGACGCTTTCAAAAAAGCCATTGACTCCGACACAACGGTACTGATAGACACCTATATTGATTCTGATGAATTTGTTCTGCCGATGCTTCCTCCGGGCGGCTCGATAGATGATATTATCACCAGTATAGGGAAAGGAGAAGAGGTATGATAAAGGACAATCCGTTTGTTATAGCCGTATATGTCGATAACAAGTTCGGTGTATTGACTCGTGTAACGAGCATGTTCACAAGACGTGGCTTTAACATTGATACCTTGACGGTAGGGGAAACCGAATGTCCCGAGTATTCAAGAATAACCATTAGCCTAAGCGGTGACGGTTACGCAAGAGAACAACTTATAAACCAGATAAAAAAACTGCATAATGTAAAAAAGGTCGATGTTCTCAGGGACGACTCTATCAAGAGAGAGTTGTTGCTTTTGAAGGTCGGTCATACAAGAGAAACGAGGGCAGATATCCTCGATGCCACCAAGGTCTTTAGAGCCTCGGTTATCGATTACAACGCCGATGCGATGTGCATAGAGGTGACGGGCGATCCTACAAAGATAGACGCCTTTGTTGATTTGATGAAGCCTTATGGCATAATAGAAATGTGCCGTACGGGAATAGTTGCCCTTGATCGAGGGAACGAAACTCTTCTCGGTGACGAAGACTGAGCCTAATTACTCATAAAAAGCCTATCCTTCGATTTTTGCGGGATGGAAAAATTGACAATCGAATATAAAAACAATATTAAAGATTAATGTAAACCAAAAGGAGAATAAAACAATGAGTACAAATGCAAGAATTTTCTATCAGCAGGATTGCGATCTTTCTAAACTTAACGGTAAAACCGTTGCCATTATAGGTTACGGCTCTCAGGGACACGCCCATGCGCTCAACCTTCGTGATTCCGGCGTTGACGTGGTTGTAGGTCTTTACATAGGAAGCAAGAGTTGGGAAAAGGCGGAAAAAGCAGGGCTTAAGGTTATGACCGCTGCTGATGCTGCCAAGTGCGCCGACGTTATTATGATTCTTATAAACGATGAAAAACAGGCAAAACTCTATCGCGAGTCCATCGAGCCTAACCTCACCGAGGGCAAGACTCTTGCCTTTGCGCATGGCTTCAACATTCACTTCGGCTGTATCAAGCCCCCCAAGGATGTAAACGTAATTATGATAGCCCCCAAGGGCCCCGGTCACACCGTTCGCAGCGAGTACCAGGTGGGCAAGGGTGTTCCTTGTCTGATAGCAGTACACCAGGATGCTACCGGTGACGCTCTCGACATCGGTCTTGCTTACGCTCTTGGTATCGGCGGCGCTCGCGCAGGCGTTCTTGAAACCACCTTCCGCACCGAAACCGAAACCGACCTCTTTGGCGAGCAGGCTGTTCTTTGCGGTGGCGTTTGTGCGCTTATGCAGGCAGGCTTTGAAACTCTTACCGAGGCTGGCTACGATGCCAGAAATGCGTACTTCGAGTGCATTCACGAGATGAAACTTATAGTTGACCTTATTTACCAGAGTGGTTTTGAGGGAATGAGATATTCTATATCCAACACCGCAGAGTACGGTGACTATATCACAGGTCCTAAGATTATCACCGACGAAACCAAGAAAGCGATGAAAAAAATCCTTGCCGATATCCAGGACGGTACGTTTGCAAAGGAATTCCTCCTCGATATGTCCGACGCAGGCTCACAGGTACACTTTGGTGCAATGCGTAGAAAGGCGGCAGAACACCCCTCTGAGGTAGTAGGTAAGGAAATCCGCGCTCTTTACAGCTGGGCAGATGAGGAAAAGTTTATAAATAACTAAGAGGTGAAACCTATGGTAAAGGATAGGATAGTTGACGGTGCGCACAATGCACCTCACCGTTCATTATATAAGGCACTCGGTATGACCGAGGAGGAGATGTCCCGTCCCTTGATAGGCATTGTATCCTCCTACAACGAGATTGTCCCGGGTCATATGCACCTTGACAAAATCACCGAGGCTGTTCGTCTTGGTGTGGCTATGGCAGGGGGAACACCCATTGTCTTTCCCGCTATTGCAGTTTGTGACGGTATTGCTATGGGCCACACGGGAATGAAATATTCGCTCGTTACAAGAGATTTGATTGCCGATTCTACCGAGGCTATGGTAATGGCTCACGGCTTTGACGGACTTGTAATGATCCCCAACTGTGACAAAAACGTACCCGGACTTCTTATGGCGGCGGCAAGACTCAATATACCCACCGTATTTGTCAGCGGAGGACCCATGCTTGCAGGACATGTTGACGGCAAGAAGCGCAGTCTTTCTTCCATGTTTGAAGCGGTAGGAGCTT
>JAZUPL010000024.1:0-27556 GCA_045605175.1 Eubacteriales bacterium
GTGTTACATCCATAGGAAGTTATGCTTTCGAGAATTGTTCTTCGTTGGTGGAATTTATAATGCCAGATAGCGTTACGGATATTACCGATAGCATTTTGCACAACTGTTCGTCTCTTGAGGTAGTGAAATTTTCACGCAACATGAACGAATGCATTGCTCCGTTGTTCGGCTGTGGAAAACTAAAAGAGATAACGATTTCTGCAAACGCTGTAAACACTAATTCGGGTTTTTCGGACTATTCTTGTCATTTTGGTGATTTGTTTTTTAGATACGAGCTTTCTCCCTATCCTTTTGATGGCGCGACAGAAGTACAACATAAGCGTGGGAAATATTACATTCCTTCAAGGCTTGAAAAGATAACGATTACGGGTGCTGACATACTGCACACTAAAGTATTTGAAAATTTGACTATGGTAAAAGAAATTGTCTTTGAAAACGGTCAAACCGCTATCCCTGATCAAGCCTTCGAAAATTGCTCGTCGTTAGAAAGTATTACCATTGATGCAAGCGTTACGAGCTTGGGTGTAGGTTCCTTAAATGGTTGTACGTCGCTGAAGACGATATACTATACGGGAACGGAAGAACAGTGGAATTCTATAACAAAGCCGGCAGACGTAATTGCCGCGATAAATGCTGGCATTACAGTGATTTATAATAGTAAAATTGACTGATTAAGAATCATTTTTACTTTTTAATTAAAATACAAATATGGGGCTGAGTCAAGAGCTATTTAAGTAGCAATACTCAGCCTTTTTTCATTTGCAAAACATACAATCAGTTTTGGTTTTGTTGTGGAAAACTTTAGGAATCGTTTAGGTACGGTTCCTTCTTTTTTATTTTCGGAACTGTTAAAATTAAAGTGTGCTACGGAAACGGGTAATTAAGCGTTACCTATTCGTGTGTAAGGAACGTGTAAAAAATTATAATGAATAGGCTAAGGAAAGAAAACTTCGGAAGTATATTTATAGCCCATATTTACACGAGCATATTGTATCTACTGGGATTGCTTATAGGGGCGAGTCCTGTCACACAAAACCTTTCCCCTCGGGGTAGCAAAGCGGCCGAGTCATGACAAGACAGTGACGGGCGAGAAACTGTTAGGCTGGCTATTGAAATAAAGTGAAAGCCGAGTTATAATATATGTAGATACATTTATACTTAGATAATGTATATAGAATATATATAAATAGTTAATAACTATAAGTTTTATAGTTACATAGGAGAAAATATGAAAGGAAAATATCTCTCTATTTTAGGTGACAGTATATCCACCTACCAAGGGGTGTCAAATGATGAAAGTGCCAACAAAAGCATCGGGGAAAACCCCGTCTTTTACCACAAGCCTTTCCCTCTTGATAGTATGTATTTTATGCGTTTTATGCGTGAGTTTGGGCTTTCGCTTTGCGTAAACAATTCCTACTCGGGTGGAAATCTCTCGGGCAGAGATAACGATAATTCGGGGGTAAACAGAGCAAATAGGCTCGCCCGAGATGACGGACTTATGCCCGACATTATCGTCCTGTTTATGGGTATAAACGACCTGGGTCGAGGGGTGAGCGAGGAGGTCTTTGCCTCGGATTACAGGGAAACGCTCGAAATACTAAAGAAATACCCTGCCACAAAGAATCTGTGCGTAAATCTGCCCGACAGGGATATTTTCCTACGTGAAAGAGCCGAAATTTTCAACAAAATTATAGAGGACGCCGTGGACGAAGCAGGCGAGCGCTTTTACCTCGTGGATTTATATAGGAGTAGCCTATGTGGCGACTTTTACTACATGAACACCCTTGACGGTCTGCACCCCGACGAGGACGGAATGAGAATTATAGCGGAGGTGATTATCGACACCGCAAAGCGAATACTTGAATAATATTTTTTCTCGCAAACGCAATTAGTTTATTATAAAACAAAAAGTTTACCGCCGAGGCGAGAGCCTCGGCGGGTTTGCACGATTTTTACCTGTATTCTTAACGCAATTTGAAACTTAAATATATTTACGCAACTTTGTTATGGCCCCCCAATTGACTCGACAAACTCGCACGTCGCAGGGGAGTTTGCTTGCAAACCGATTGGGGGTAGGGTCCCAAATCGCCAAGACGTGATAGGGGGCTAACCTTAAATATATTTACGCAGTTTGGTTATGGCCCCCTTTTCGAGGCGTGACACCTGTGCTTGGCTGATGCCTATTTCCTCGGCTATTTCCATTTGCGTGCGTCCCTTGTAGAAGCGCAGGCGAATGATGTTTAGTTCCCTCTCGTTTAGTTTTTTCATCGCTTCGTAGAGGCTCATATTCTCCACCCAACTTTCGTCGCTCTCGCTCTCGTCGGCAAGTTTGTCTATGACGAACATTTTATCCTCGCCGTCACCATAGACGCTGTCGAATATCGAAATAGGCTCTACTATCGCTTCCATTGCCTCGCCCACTGCCCTTTGTGTCACGTTTAACTTCTCGGCTATCTCGTTTAGGCTTGCCTCCCTCTGCTCGGTGCGAGAGATTTCCTCCTTGACCTGCAACGCCCTGTACGCCAACTCTCTGACACTTCTTGAAACCCTGACGGCGTTGTTGTCCCTTTGGTAGCGTCTTAGTTCGCCTATTATCATCGGCACGGCGTAGGTGGAAAACCTGACGTTCATATCTAAATTGAAATTATCTATTGCCTTTATAAGCCCGATGCACCCCACCTGAAAAAGATCATCTCCTGTATCGTGCTTGGGGTTAAATCTGCCACTGACACTCAGGACAAGCCTGAGATTTCCGAGGATTAGTTCCTCCCTCGCCAAACTGTCCCCTGCCCTCGCCCTTGTGAGAAGTTCTCGCTTTTTCTCCTCGGTAAGGGTTTTTAGTTGCGAGGTATCTATACCGCAAATTTCTACCTTTTCTCTACGCATATTTGCTCCTTTTTTTAGTAGTGCAAGGATATTGTTCCCTTTTTTCGCACTTTTACGCAAATTTACGCTTTTATTCACGGTAAATAGATAAAAATATTTTTAGAAAAATGAAAAAAAGTATTGACAAACATAACACTTTCGTGTATAATAGTCAAGCACGACAAACAATGGCTCGTTGGTCAAGCGGTTAAGACATCAGCCTCTCACGCTGAAAACATGGGTTCGATTCCCGTACGAGTCACCAAAAAAGGAAGCAGGACTTTTGTCCTGCTTTTCTTTTTTGTGCCTCGTACTCACATCGAACACACTCAAAACGCATCGCGTTTTGAATTGGGTTCGAACAATAGCCGAGCCGCTTCCGTGTCGGAAGCCTTGCAGGGCGAGGCGTCTTCCCGTACGAGTCCACGGATACCACTCGGTATCCGTTTTTTCTATCCTATGGTGACCCGTACTTGGGAATCGCATCGGCGACGTAGTCGCTGGGTTCGAACAATAGCCTCGCCCATCTCGCTGCGGCTCGGTCACCTTCGAGGAAAAACAGTTGTCAACCGTTTTCTAACACTCTCAGGTCGCTTCTCTACCTGTTGGGACTTCTGATGATATGTCCCAACAAATTGCGTATGATTACAAGGTTAGCCCTGACGGAATGAAATCCGTCAGGGCTGTTTTTTTATGCGTTATAATCGCTCTGGGTAAGAAGGAGGTTGAGAAGAGTCGAGAACTGCTTCAGGTGTGCCATAGGACGACCGGGGAAATAGGTTTCGATATACTCAACGTAGTCGTTGGGCGTGTTCATAAGCATACCAACAAGATATGTCTCACCATATCCGTCGTACTCGTCGTAGGGGCCGGGGATCTCCCAGTTGGTTGCTTCAAAGTAAAGATAAGTGATACCTGCATCCTTGAAGGGGGCGTGGTCAGACCAGTCGCCGGTAGAGGGAGAGGCGTAAGCGGGAGAATCGTATCCGGGAGCGGGGTTTTCCCAAGTCCAGGGATTAGACTTGAACGTAAGACCTGCCGCCTCTGCAATATTCATAGCATTTTCGTACGCTGCGGTATTGGTTACGGTCTGAGTTTCGTCATCCTGAATTCCGCCGTAAAGATAGCAATAGTCGCCACAAACGAGAGAGTCCATGTTGATCATGTAAAGAGTGTTTTCCTTTTTCTCCTCGGACATAGCATCTACGTAAGCGGTAGAGCCGTAAAGACCGTATTCCTCAGCAGTGAAGAAAACAAATTCAATAGTGTACTCGGTCTCAACATCGTAAAGATGCTGTGCAGTAGTGAGAGCAAGTGCGATGCTCGAACCGTTATCGCCACTGCCTGTGCCGTCATAATGTGCGCCTACGATAATCGTCTTATCACTGTTACCCTTCTTGGTAACGATGATGTTGGGCGTGTGAAGAGTTACCTTTACGTGAGTACCTGTTTGACCCTCGGGAGTAACAACGTACTTTCTTCCACTTCTCACGTAG
The DNA here is from genome assembly GCA_045605175.1 of Eubacteriales bacterium. GTDB lineage: Bacteria > Bacillota > Clostridia > Oscillospirales > CAG-272 > UBA1740. Next base: position 4,365 of record JAZUPL010000024.1, read on the forward strand.
GTCTCTTCGCTGATATCATAACTATCCACAGCCGAGAACATGGATGCATATTCTTTTGCATCTTCCGCTATTGCAACGTACTTGGTCATCGTGGTATCCTGCTTAACGATGTCCACGTTTTCCTTGTATCCTGCTTCCATAAGATTGAATATTATCCACTTCTGCGCAAGTTTGAACTTCTCGCCCGCAACGCAGTCACGGTCCTTGAGAACCTTATCGATATAAAGGAACTTCTCATAAGCCTCCTCGGCATAATCGGGAGCGAGAGGGCCTTCCTCAACCTCGGGAGCCAGCGACTGCTTAAGTGCCTCAAGTTGCTCCGCGGTGGAAAGCTTTTCTATCATAGCCTTAACCTCGGCGATGTCATCAGCGTCGGTAAGCTCGGCAAGTTTGCTCTCAAGCGCTTCAATCTGATCTTTAGTAGAGAGGTTTTCGATACTGCTCTGAAGCTCTGCTATCGAAGAATCGTTCGAGCAGCTTGTAAGTGCAAGCGTGGGAGCCACAAGTAACGAGAGCGCAAGTACGCCGGTTAGGATTTTCTTAACGATGGATAAAATGGGGTTGTGCTTTTTCATTTTTTCTTCTCCTTGTTGGATGGTTTGTTTTTGATGACACAAGTATACAACAGACGAAAGGAAAAGTCAATAGAAATTTGAATATTTTTTCATTTTTGTTGAATGTTTATTCATATCAACGCAATAAAACACCCCTTTTTGTGTATTTTGGCACAAATGTTTGGTTATTTATGCATTTTATTCATTTTAACATTCCCGAGGGTATTGCGGCGCGCTCGACAACTCTCCCCGAAGGGAGCCTTTGGAATTGGTACATTTCTCTCTGTATTTTCTTTTTCTCAAAGCAATAGCCTCTTTTGAACCGCGGAGTTTCGTGCGGTTTTCGTTATACAAAAAACGCACCACGGCTTATAGCGTGATACTCTTAACGGAGTATCACGCAGTCAAATCCGTCTTTGACGGGTGAAATCCACCTGCGGTGGATGAAATCGCTATCGCGGTGAAATCCCGCTTCGCAGGGTTGAAGTTAGACGGATTTGATTTCATCCAAGGCTTGACCTTGGATTTCATCTGAACTAAGTGAAGATTTCATCGTTGCTATGCAACAATTTCATTAAAACAACAGAAAAAGAGAGGACATTTCGGGGTGAACCGATTTGTTCTCTCTTTCTGCTTGTAATATAGGTTTGGGCTTAGCCCATTTGCGTTTGACTAGTCAAATGCGATGCTTGCACTTTTGTTGAAGTGTTAATTCTCCGTTAAGGACATCACCCGATTCTCCGCAGTGCGTTTTTTCGTTTTATTAGGCAATTAGTTTACATACTGGCACTGACCTGTTCTGTATCTGTGCATAATTTCGTTATACAAATTGTTGTCTAATACAATAGAACAGTTTTCCTGTCCATTGCGTAAAACTGTAACTTCGAAGACCAAAACATCACCGTTTCTCATGCCTTCAAGAGGCTTAACGGGTTGCATAACTCCAAAGAAGCGGTTGCCAATCTGCACACAAGCCTTTTCAATAAAGCCTATTTGCTCCCCTCTCTCTGACATCAGATATACGATATTAGGTCTTTTGGGCTCTTCCCAAACCGTTTGACTGTAAACCGTTCCGTCAGGACCACGTCTGCTCATAATTTTGCTCCTTTTTAATTTAATTAAATTCACTTTGTATAAACCGATAGTATTGCGCGGATAAAGATTTCCTTAGTTTTATTGTACTCTAATTTAGTTAGAAATTCAAGATTAAGGTATAAAATGTGATTAGTTTTATTCTATTATATTGATTTTGGATTTTATGTATGGTAATATTACTATGTAAAATATTTTGTGGCGTTCTTAATGGGACGTACTTTAATTCTATCTAAAATTCTATTTTTTGAGTGTGGGAGAGTTATGAATCTTGAACTTTTGAATCCTGTGATACGGTCGGTATCAACTTATGAGGTTATAAACAGAAAAGAGGAATGCGTGGGCTATGACTCGCGTGTGATATACATAGTTAGCGGTAGCCTCTCTGCCGTGGTTGGGGGGAAGAAATACAACAACCTCTCGCCAGGGCATCTACTCTACATTCCCTCGGGTGTGCCCTACAAGTTAAAGGGGCAGTATATGCGTGCCGTTGTTGTCACCTTTGACCCGACGAGAGATATGGCAGAGCCCTGCGAGAGGATTGCTCCCGTTCTTGCTACCGAGTTTGACTCGGCAAAGTGCCACCCCGTCACCGAGTGTCAGCCCTTTGATAAGGTTATATATATCGAGGACTTTGAGTCCGAGCGCGACACCTTCCTGCGTATGAGCAACATATTCACCTCCGGCGAGGGAAATTATCTCGCCGTGATTTCGGCCCTGTTCAAACTCGTCCTTTTGAAAATCGCGGAGGCGGTGGACGAGAAGGCTCTGCCCGTAAGAATGGTGGAAGAACTTGACAGTTACATTCGCGAAAACGTAGGAGATGAGATTTCCAACACCGAGATTGGCGCGATATTCGGTTATCATCCGTTCTATGTGAGCAAGGTGCTTAAAGAAAGCAAGGGTATAACCCTAAGGCAGTACATTATTGCCTATCGATTAAAAGCAGCAAAGCGGGCGCTTGAACTTACTTCAAAAAGTATTGCAGAGATAGCCGAGGAAACAGGATTTACTGACGCCTCATATTTTACAAAGACATTTCGCCAAAGTTTCGGCTTAACTCCCAAGGAATATCGAAACAAGTTCAAAGACGAATTTATATAATTAGACATATTTGTAAATAATTATTTACCTATTTAGAAAGAGGGTGGGTACCGTGTTAAAAAAGAACGCCGTTATAAAACTTAATATTGAAGACCTCACTGACCTTGGTTTTGGAGTCGGGCGAGTTGACGGCTTGGTGGTATTCGTGTCGGATACAGTGCCGGGGGACGTGTGCGAGGTGAAGATTATTAAGGCTACCTCATCCTTCCTTGTGGGGCGTGTGGAAAAGATGCTCTCCCCCTCCCCTTGTCGAAGCGAAAAGCGTTGTCCTAACCGAGGGTGCAAGAGTTGTGCCTATCGAAATATCTCCTACGAGCAAGAGGCACACCTCAAAGAAAACGGAGTCAGGCATTTATTTGACACAGATGCGCTCCTACATACAAAAACCGCACCTATCATTACCTCGCCCGAGGAAATTCGTTATCGCAACAAGGCACAATACCCTGTGGCGAGGGTGAATGGCGAAATTAAGGTTGGCTTTTATGCACCGAAGTCGCACCGTGTCACTCCTGTTAGCGACTGTCCCTTGACACCTGAAATTTTCTCAAAAATCTGCGACAGTGTTGTTGGATTTATGGAAAGAAATCACATCTCTGTCTATGACGAGATAAGCGGAAGAGGACTAATCAGGCATATATATCTGCGTCGGGGCGAGGTGTCACAAGAGGTGCTTGTCACCTTGGTTATAAACGGCACTTCCCTGCCCCACTCGGAGGAACTTGTCAAAGAAATTACAAAGGCTCACCCAGAGGTGGTCGGAATACTGCTAAACATCAACAAGGAGTCCACCAACGTGGTGCTTGGCGAGGAATATATCACCCTCTTTGGTAGGGATTACATATTCGACACCTTGGCAGGGGTTAGGCTCAAAATAACCGCCCCCTCCTTCTATCAGGTAAACCGTGGCTGTGCCGAACTTCTTTACAGAAAGGCTAAGGAACTGGCAGAGTTGCGCCCAAGTGATACACTGCTCGACCTGTACTGTGGTGCAGGCTCTATTGGTTTGTCTATGGCCCGCGAAGTTAAGCACCTTGTAGGCATCGAGATAATTGCAAGTGCTGTCGAATGTGCCAAGGAGAATGCCGAGGCAAATGGGATAGACAACGCCGAGTTCTATGTGGGTGACGCAAAGGAAACCGAAAAACTCCTCGAGCAAGCGGAGGCAATTCGTGGCGAAAAAATCAAGCCCGACGTGGTAATTCTCGACCCACCGAGGGGCGGTTGTGACGAAAAACTCGTCCACTTTGTCGCCTCGCTCTCACCAAGAAAGGTTGTCTATATCTCCTGCAACCCCAAAACCCTGGCAAGAGATGTGGAAAGGTTTATAGGGGACGGATATATCCCCGGCGAGGTTTATCCGGTGGATATGTTTCCGATGACGGGGCATGTCGAATCCGTGGTGTCTTTGACACGAGGATTCGACGTCGATATGCGCCGCTGACGCGTCGCTCGATATAGCCTTCGGCTCGATATGGCGCTAAAGCGCTCGATATGCCCTGCGGGGCGAGAAGTAAAAGGTGCTATCGACTCTCGTTGCCGTAGGCAACATATCGAATACGAACGAAGTGAGTATATATCGAGTTTGAGCGAAGCGAGAACATATCGAGTTGCGAAGCAACATATCGACAAATAGAAAGGACTTTTATCAAATGACCGACAACAAAAACCAACTCCGAGAGGACGCCATAGAATTTGCAATCCAAATATCCGACTTGTGCGACGAAATCAAAGGTTGCTCGGTTTATGTAAATCAAATCGTTCGTTCATCATCGTCAATAGGAGCTAATATTCACGAAGCGAAGTATGCACAGAGTAAAGCAGATTTCATAAACAAATTGGAAATTTCATTAAAAGAGTGTTCTGAAACAGAATATTGGCTTGAATTGATATTCAGAAAAGGAAAAATGACGGAAACTACTTACAAAGATTTACGTAACAAATGCGGTTCAATTAGAAGACGATTGATCGCCTCCATCACCACCGCAAAGGAAAACTCATAAAGCCAAAAGCGACTTTTGAGCAATACTCGAAAGTACATTTTACTTCAGTTAGGGGTAACATATCGAAAGGAGTAAGGTAATGAAGGATAACGAAAAGCTGTATAAAGTTTATCATAGAAATTATCAAAACATCGAAGAATTATATGATGATTTAAGCGATGCTGTTACAAATATCGGTTTAGAAAACAACAAGATCATTATTCATTACAATTCCGATACACTTGAGATTGAGCCCTGCCATTTGGGGTACTACACATATCTAAATGGCAAAAAAGAATCGGGCGTGTGGGAAGATCAGGATATATATTTCTATGCCTTGGAGTTTGTTCATGAGCAGCAAAAAGGTTTAACTGAACTTGAAATGAATGATACAAGCATTATTCACATCACTAATGAAGGTATTACTTATTCCGACGAATTTGACAGAAATCATTTTATTAGTTTTGAAGATTGCACAATGAATGGTCCAACTGCAACTTGCGTAGCAGAACGAGATATTTCAAAATGGTATTTCAAATTTTATTCTTCAAGCATTTCGATTAAGTTTATGTTCAGAAGTCTTTTCGTTTTTAAAAAAGGAAAGAGCTTTTTAGTGGGCGGAAAAAGAAAACGCTTTGAAGCATTAAGGCAAGCCATTATCGATAGTGGATATACGTCTTATGACCTCTCTTAAATTTGAGACTTTTTGGAATTTCCACCCCCGTTTTTGGCACAAAAATATACCTTTTGGAGTCCCCACCCATGTCGAAGCCGAGGTGTCTTTGACACGAGGATTCGACGTCGATATGCGCCGCTGACGCGTCGCTCGATATGCCCTGCGGGGCGAGAAGGAAAAGGTGCTATCGACTCTCGTTGCCGTAGGCAACATATCGAATACGAACGAAGTGAGTATATATCGAGTTTGAGCGTAGCGAGAAATCACAAAACAAGACTCATTTCATTAAACAAGAAATGCAATTAACAAATCATATATAATCAGGAGAATTCTATGCTTATAGATCTTCACACCCATACGGCGGGGATTAGCCACTGTTGTCCCATATCCTATCAGACGGCGATTGATGAAGGGCGCAAGGTGGGACTTGACGGAATAGTGATTACTAACCATTATCAAAAATACTATGTCACGGACGGCGATTACGCCGCCTTTGCAAAACGGTTTACCGAGGAGTTTCGGCTTGCTAAGGCCTACGGTGACTCTGTTGGCTTCAAGGTGTTTTTCGGGGCTGAGGTTACTATGGATAAATACAGCGACGCTCATCTTCAACTGTACGGAATTACCGAGAGTTTTATAGAGGATAATCCTATGCTGTGCTTCTATACCATGGAGGAAATGTATAAGGCGGTAAAATCGCTTGACCACCCTGTTGCCGTAGTACAGGCGCACCCCTATCGCAAGGGCAAGTCGCTCCTGCCCCTCGAATATCTTGACGGACTTGAGATAAATTGCTCGCCTATGTTTCTCTCTTACTTTTCGGATATGGTAGAGATAGCCACCAAAAACCGCCTTATTCTCACCTCGGGCAGCGACTATCACGGCGAAACCTACCGTCCAAAATGTGGTATTTACCTGCCCGATACCGTCACCGACAGCATAGGGCTTGGAAAATATCTGTTGGAGTCACCCACCCTGACGCTTTGCGTACACGAGCCAAACACCGACGAGCCTTCCCACTTCGAGTGGAAAAGGCCACAATAAAACACGGTTAGAGGATAGTTTATGAAACTGCTTTTTAATGCTTTAATAAAATACCTGCTGGGAGTTGTTCTTGTGGGGGCTATGATATTTCTGCCTGCGTGGTCGTTTGACTACTTTGGCGGGTGGCTGTTTATGGGGCTTTTGTTTATTCCTATGCTACTTATGGGGGCCGTTATGCTGCTTTGGTCGCCTAAACTACTCGAAAAGCGGCTCGATAACAAGGAAAAGGAAAAGACGCAGAGGGGTGTTGTCGCACTTTCGGGCTTGATGTTCCCTCTCGGATTTGTTCTTTCGGCGCTTGATTTTCGCTTTGGTTGGTCGAGCGTTCCTCTTTGGCTGGTGATGGTTGCCTCGGCACTGTTTTTGATAGGCTACCTGATGTACGCCCTCGTTATGCGTGAGAATGCCTATCTTTCGCGCACGGTACAGGTGCAGGAAAACCAAACCGTTGTAAGCACGGGGCTTTACGGTATAGTCCGACACCCGATGTATCTTGCTACGCTCCTTATGTTTTTGCCCATGCCTCTTATCCTTGGCTCATTCTTTGGGCTTATTCCCTTTGCGCTTTACCCCGCCGTGATAGTTATACGCATTTTGAACGAGGAAAAGGTTCTAAGCGAGGGGCTTGACGGATACAAAGAATACAAGGAAAGGGTAAAATACAGGCTTATCCCCTTTGTTTGGTAGGCTTTGTATCTAATATAAACTTCAAAACAGGCAAAACGATATTTTGCTACGAATAAAACACCACGGATATTAGTGTGATTTGTCGGTTAAGGACATAACGCTAAAATCCGTGGTGTTTTACTTTTTTATTGTTTTTTGGGGCAAACAACTAAACCATAGGCATTTGCACTTTTATCTGTCGTTGACAGTTGTTCGTGTTTTGAATGGATATTTTAACCGAGGGGTGGGCGGTTACAGAGAATATAAAAAGAAAGAGCCTGACGGGACACATTAAGTCTGCCGTCAGGCTATAATATTGAGTTTTGCTTAAGTTTTTAAGTTTTGTTAAAGAATTTGAGTTTTGCTTAAGTTTTGAGTTTTGCCTAAAATAGATTTCGGCTTGCTTGTTTTAAGCATTTTACTTATTAAGCGATGCTTATTTTATTTAGGCTTTTTATTCCTTTAACGCGACCTCTGCCCTTTCGTATTGGCAGTCCTCCGCCTTAACGGTAAGTTCAAGGCAGTCCGCATCCTCGGGCGGATATATTGTTGAGCTGAGCACCCTGCCGTCCTCGAAGATTTCTAAGGAGTAGTCGTCCATAACAATAGTTAGGGTTGTATCCCTCTTTTTCGAGTAGGGCATACGGCGAATGCCGTTTATAGAATCAGAGTCCTTTTCCGCTCCGGTTATTACCTCGCCTGACAGCGCACGACAAAATACCCATTCTCCGTCCTTTAAGGAAAGGGTGGTGTAATTTGTTTGGTTTGAGCGCATTTTAATTTCGAGCGACTCAAGGTCTGTTGCCTTTATGGTGACAACTCCCCTTTTAACCTTGTCACAAAGAGTGCCCGATACGGTAGCCTTATATGCCTCCTTACAGTTTATGGCGGGTTCTTGGTAGAGTCTGCCATCCTTGATAGATACCCGCCTTGCCACGGTCAACATTCCTGCAAAACCGTATTTATCCGAGGGGACGTTTCTTTCCCACATATTTAGCCAACCCATAAGCACATCCTTACCTACAAAGGTTTGCGGAGCATAGATATCGAAGCCGTAATCAACTATTCCACGTGCCTTTTCCTCAAACCTGCCGGTAGAATAATCAATTCTTCCTATACAGTAGCGAGTGGTATGTATATTGAGGTGTATCCCATTTTCGCTTGGTTGAAACTGCTCACAGAACAACAGATGGCCAAGTTCCTCGTTATAGTCGGGACATTCTATCATTATGCCGGGGGAATCCTCGCCGAAAAGGTCTCTAACAAATTCCCACTTAAATAAATCCTTTGACTTAAATAATAGAATTCTGCCCCTGCCCTCTTTTCTTCTCGCCGCAACAAGGCAATAGAAATGGTCGTCGTGCCGCCTCCATGCTGCCCATAACATCCTCAATTCCTGAGAACAAAAATCTGCCGTCCTTGTTATAGGGCTTGTCGGCTTTTCTTCGATGCTTGTTGGCGTTTCTTCGGTGCTTGTTCGCTTATTCTTCCCATGGCTTGAAAAATCTTTTTCTCTATGTTACAATAGGCATACTAATAACAGAAGTTAGAGATTTCTATAAAATCTACTGTGATGCTTTCTTTTTTCGCTTTCGCCAACTCGTATTCAACAGGCTATCCTTACAACTTTTTTGAATTGTTTTTAATCTCACAATAATGTAACACTACAAACATTTCGCCCAAACACATATAAAATTCATTGACAAAGTTAACAGAGATGTGTATAATTAAAATGATATGTTATTAAGTAAAAAGGAAGAAAAATGAAGCCATATATTGGAATTGTACCCATTATTGATGACGATGGGGTGCTTGGAGTATATCAACAATATATCCACGCGATAGAGAGAGCAGGCGGTATTCCTGTGATAATTCCCTACTCTTTTAGTGAAGAAACCCTTGACCTTTACACAAAGGCTTGTGCCGGATTTATTTTTGTCGGCGGTGTGGACATTAACCCCCAGAAATACGGGGAAGAGGTCTTGCCTGAGTGTGGCAGACTCACCCCAAAAAGAGATGCCTTTGACTTTGGTATGTTCGACCGTCTGATTGCAACAGGCAAGCCCTTGCTCGGAATTTGCCGAGGAATGCAGGTTTTCAATGTGGCTCTCGGAGGCACTTTGTACCAAGACCTTCGCACTCAGTATGGGAAAAGAGAGGTGTCACACAGACACGAAGAGCCTCGCGGCTTTACTTCCCACGAAATCATAATTCACGACGGCACTCCTCTTGACGCACTCTTAAACAAGAATAGCATAGTTATAAATAGTATGCACCACCAGGCGATAAAGACGATTGGAGAGGGGCTTGTCGCTATGGCTCATTCGCCCGACGGTATTATAGAGGCGGTATATATGCCGGGAAAAAGATATGTCATGGCATACCAATGGCACCCCGAGGAGAGGTTTGACGAGGTCGAGCATAACAGACTCATAATGACGGATTTTATAGAGCATTGCAAAAGGTAAATATTTATTTACATTCTCGTTTTCCTTGCTCGCAAAATTTAACACGCCTACGGCTAAACGGTTTAATTTTTTTAGATATAGAAAGGTTTTCAAATGACACCAACTACAATTATTGCTGTTATTATGTTTGCGCTTACCTATGTACTTTTACTCACCTTACCCAAGTACAGGGCATTTGTGGCGCTTGGCTCTTCGATTATCTTCTCGCTGTGGCTTATCTTCCTGACTCCCGAGGTGGAGTTTGGCTTCCTTGACGTTCTTGGAGGCGTTGACTTTAACGTACTTATGATGATTGCGGGAACGATGGGTATAGTTTCTCTGTTTATCCAGTCGGGTATGCCTATGAAGATAGCCGACGTTCTTCTCTCTAAGTTTGGTAGCGTTAAGACTGCAATTGTCGCCATGGCAGTTCTTGCAGGTATCATTTCCGCATTCGTAGATAACGTTGCTACCGTGCTTATGATAGCCCCCATTGCTCTTGCAGTTTGCAAAAAGCAGAATATATCCCCCGTGTCCCCCATAATTTGTATCGCCGTTTCCTCCAACCTTCAGGGTGCGGCTACCCTCGTCGGTGACACGACCTCGGTTCTTCTTGCAAAAGAGGCGGGAATGAACTTCTTTGACTTCTTCTGGTATCTTGGCCGTCCCGGTATTTTCTGGGCGGTAGAACTCGGTGCTTTTGCTACCGTAATTATTCTCCTGTTCCTCTTCCGCAAGGAAAACCAGACACTTAACCTCACCTCAGAAACCAAGGTAAACGACCTTGTTCCCTCATTCCTTATGGGCGGCGTTATTGTCCTTCTTATAATTGCATCCTTCCTTCCCGAACCTACCGAGGGCATACTCAGTGTAATATACGCCCACAGAAACGGTATTATCTGCATTACTTTACTTATAGTAGGTCTTATTATAAGCCTTATCAGAAACAAAAACACCGATGACCTGAAGTTGGTATTCTCCGAAATGGACTACCAGACGCTTCTGCTTCTTGCTTCGCTCTTTGTTGTAATCGCAAGCATTGACGCGGCAGGTGTTATTGATATGCTGGCAAATCTTCTGACACAGGTTGGAGCAGGCAACGTCTTCCTCCTTTATACAATTATAGTATTTGCCTCGGTTGTAATCTCCGCCTTCGTCGATAACATCCCCTACGTTATGACCATGCTCCCCGTTGTCAGCGGTGTTGCAGGCGCTATGGGATTCGACCCCACTGTTCTTTACTTCGGTCTTCTTATCGGCGCTACCCTCGGCGGCAACATCACCCCCATCGGTGCGAGCGCAAATATCACTGGTATCGGTATTCTTCGCAAGGAGGGATACGAGGTTAAGGCCGGCGACTTTATGAAGATTAGCGTTCCCTTTACCCTCACCGCCGTGCTTACCGGTTACCTCTACATCTGGATAGTTTACGGACTGTTTTAATATTTAATCCAAACTATCAAGCCAAACAAGTCTAAAATACATTAATCTTACAGGAGAAAACTATGTTCGACGGAAAAATGAAGGCCTTGACATTCAGTTATGATGACGGCGTGACACAGGACATTCGCCTTATTGAACTGTTCAACAAATACGGAATGAAGGCTACATTTAACCTAAACTCCGCCCGTCTTGGTCAACCGGGTGACTATATAAAAAACGGCAAACGCATATTGCACAACCAAAACAAGCCCGAGGATATCAAGTATATTTATGAGGGACACGAGGTTGCCGCACACACCCTTGACCACCCGCGTCTTACTGCTATTGAGAGCGACGAGGAGGTTGTAAGACAGGTCGAACAGGACAGACTTAACCTCTCCGAACTCGTTGGATACGAGGTTGTCGGTCTTGCCTACCCCTGTGGCGGCGTTAATTATGACAGCCGTATTTCAAATCTTATAAGAACAAGAACCGGAATCAAATACGCAAGATCTACTATTTCCAGTTTTGATTTTGCCCGTCAGGATAATCTCTACGAATTTTCCCCCAGCGTGGATCAACACAACCAGTGGGACGAAATGATTGCCCTTGGCGAGAAGTTCCTTTCTCTTAAGACCGACGAGCCTGCCGTTTTCTATATCTGGGCGCATTCGTACGAACTCGATATACGAGATGACTGGGCGAGGTTTGAAGAATTCCTTCAGATGATGAGCGGAAAGGGGGACATCTGCTACTGCACAAACAGAGAGGCGCTTTTGACAAAATAAAGAGCGACGAAAAGAAATTTGTCAAATCAAGTTCCTCTCCCACCCGCAACGAAGATTATAAAAATACATAACCTAATGAGAATGGAGAAAAACTATGTTTAACGGAAAAATGAAGGCTTTGACATTCAGTTATGATGACGGTGTTACACAGGATATACGCCTTATAGAACTTTTTAACAAGTACGGAATGAAGGCTACTTTCAACCTCAACTCCGAACTCCTTGGTCGTCCCGGTGAACTTATACGCGAGGGAGTAAGAGTGGCGCACACCACAAATAAAAAAGAGGATGTAAAGCATATCTACGAGGGTCACGAGGTTGCCGCGCACACCCTGACTCACCCATTCCTGCCCACAACAGAAAGCGACGCCGAGATTACAAGACAGGTCGAACAGGACAGACTCAACCTTTCCGAGATAGTAGGATATGAGGTTGTCGGCTTTGCATATCCCGGCGGCGGTATAAACTTCGATAGACGTGTTTCTACCATCATATCCAACACCACGGGTATCAAGTACGGAAGACACACCATTTCCACCCACAATTTTGCCCTTCAGGATAACCTTATAGAATTCGCACCCAGCGTATATCACCACGCAGAGTGGGACAAGATGTTTGAACTCGGTGAGAAGTTCCTCTCGCTTAGGGCAGAAGAGCCCTCCATTTTCTATGTATGGGGACACGCATACGAATTTGATATTCGCAACGATTGGGACAAATTCGAAGAGTTCTTAAAAATGATGAGCGGAAAGGCTGATATCTGCTACTGCACAAACAGAGAGGCTCTGTTAGCAAAATAAGGAGAGTTTTATGGACGACCAAAAGGCGCTTGGCGATTCTCTTACAGAAGAAACGCCACAAGCCACAGAAGACGGTATTACCGAAGAAAAAATAGTAGAAAACAAAGATAACACCGACAAGAGCAGTGCAAAAACAGGACTTTTTGCCCGTATTCCCTTTCTCGGTGATTTAATAGCAGGCTTCTTTATGGGGGTTGCATTTATTATTCCTGGATTTTCGGGTGGCTCGGTGGCGGCAATACTCGGCATTTATGAAAAACTCATTGGCGCTATTGCTGACCTTTTCAAAGACTTCAAGCGGTCGTTTATAACTTTGCTTCCCATTTTTGTAGGTCTTGTTTTAGGCGCAGTTTCCTTGCTCTATCCTCTTGGATGGGCGCTTGAGGCTTTCCCCCTGCCTACCGTTTCGCTCTTTGTGGGGCTTGCCCTCGGCGGCCTTGGCTCTATAACCGAAAAGATAGGTGGCAAGCCTACTGTCAAAAACATTTTAGCCCTCTCTATCCCTCTTATTTTAGTGGCGGCGCTATCCTTTGCCCCCACGGGGGCCGACGTAAATCTTCTAAACCTGAACTTCAGCGGATACCTACTGTTGTTCTTGATAGGAGTCATTGGCTCGACGGCGCTTGTCGTACCGGGTATTTCCGGCAGTATGATACTGTTAATTCTCGGTTACTATAATCCTATTATAAATATAATAACCGAGCATTTTCTGAAAGGCAAGGATTTTCTTATCTCCTTCCTTGTACTGATGTCGGTGGGACTTGGAATAATTGTCGGTTTTATTGCTGTTTCTGTAATTATGAAATGGCTGCTTACCCATTGCCCAAGAGGAACATATTTTGCCATAGTCGGATTTATTGTTGGCTCTGTTCCTACCGTTTTCATCTCTGCTGCAAAGGATGTGGGGCTGACTATTTCTACACTCCCAACCTCGCCCTGGCACTGGGTTGCCTGCCTTCTATTGCTTGCAATAGGCTTTGTTCTCGCTCTTTTTGTAGTGAAAAAAGCGAAGAAGTTAGGTGTAAAGGAAGAAAACAAAACCGAATAATAGTAAAACGACTAACAAAAAGCAACTTTATATAATTAGATAATAAAAAAACTCCGCTTTACAAAAAGAAAAACATAAAACAAATATAGGAATAAATATATCGCCCTGTGAATACTTTGTAATAAGTACAGAGGGCGATTTTTTTAGGAGGGAATATGTTTGTTTATTCGGTGAGAGCATCAACTATTAAGTTTTTCGCGGTGCTTGTGTTGTCAATTATCGGTATGCTGTTGCTATTATCGCTCGGCAGCGATGCGGCAGTATATGCCTCGGTGGACGGAATAGATGTAAATTACGGAGGTATAAAAACCGCCGACGATAGAGTGGCTTTCCTCGAAAGCCAAGGGCTTAAGGTAAAAAGCGAGCCTCTAACCGAGGAAAACTACACTATGCCTGACGATTTTGACCGAGTAATATCGGGATACAACGAAATTCAAAAGGCGCAGGGGCTTGACCTCGACAAGTACAAGGGCAGAAGAATAACCCACTATGCATACGAAGTGACAAACTACGACTACGACGGCGTAGTTATTGCAAATATGCTGGTGTACCGTGGTCGGATTATTGCGCTTGATTTGTCGAGCACCGAAGGAGAGGGCTTCGTTTCGGTAATAGTTGGCCTTGACAAAAGTAAATTAAAATCGGAATAAAAATAAAGGCGGAGTAGGAAATTCTACTCCGCCCATTCCTATGAATGAGTAAATAATTATTTACTTTTTTGTCTTCTTTTTAGGCGTAAACTCTACACGCCCCCACACTTAGTTGTGGCAGCAGCAGCAAAGAACGATAGCGATAGCAACGAGGATGATCCAGGTGCAGTTATCGTCGAAAAGATGGCAAAGGCAGTTGTTATTCATAGTATGTTATCCTCCAAAGATGTTTTGCGAGGTTTGCTCGCTTAATACATACTATTCATTTATCATTTTTTTGACACAAGGTTTTTTCTAATTGTCAATTTTTTACCTTAATAATATCCCCTACAATAATATGCTTTTATTAACTATAAGAAAAAGGACATCTTGAGCGATACTCTTAACCGAGCATCACACTAAGATGTCCTTGACTTTATTTTTTCTTTGTCGGCTTCTTTTCTGGTTTTAGCGGGGTGTCAAACTCGAAAACTACCTCGCCGCCTTTAAGCACAAGTTTTGCAGAGAACAGTCTGCCTCGCTTGGAAACAAAGCCAAACATCTTTGCCGTTTTGCCTTCGGCAAGCAGACGGCGTGCCTCGCTTATTGGAATTTCCTTATTAAGAATAGTGACGCCCATTTTGAACGCACAACCGTCGGCATAGCCCATACAACCGTAATTAGACCTGCCACGCACCACGTTCTTGCCACAGAGGGGACATTTTCCGACTATCTCACCGTACTTGCCCGTGTTTACCGAGGGGGCGGGAGAAACCGTCCTTGAACTCTCAAAAATAGAACTTATCTCTCTTTCGGCAAGTTTGACGCTCTCGTCCACCGTCATCTCGCCACGGAACACCTTTTTGAGCGCCTTACCGAGTTCGCTGGTCTTGTATTTGTCCATAACTATCCCAAGACGCTGGAGGGTAAGAATGAGATATTCGCCGCCGTCAAGTATGGTATAGACGTCCTTTTTGAGGTCTATATAACCGCTTTTTCTGGCGTTGTCTATTATTCCAGTTCTTGTAGCCTCTGTACCAAGTTCCAAGCCCTCAAATATTGCCCTGTAATCGTCGGCATCATCGACCTCGCCGTTTTCCTCCATCTCCCTCGCCTTTGCTTTATCATCCTTGAAGGGGTTTTTGAGATAGTTGTTCAGGGTTTCAATGGTATAATGCTTTGGTGGGGTGGTCTTTTTCTCCTGGGGTGTAAAGTCTATTACGACGCTCTCGCCCACCTCAAGTTTCGGCAACAATTTGTCCTTTGTGGTGTAGTCGTCATACTTTGTCCAACCCGGCTCAAGAATTACCGTCCCTTTAAGGACGAAGGTTTCATGCTCTCCGACGGCTATACGTATCTCGCTCTTCTCGGCCACGCACTCCTCGGCACAGAACACCGCCACAAAACGACGGAATACCGTGGAATAGACCTGATTCTCCTTCTCCGAAAGTTTTGTGGGATCGGGAATTTTATAGGTCGGTGTAAGAGCAGAGTGGGACTCGATTTTTGAATCGTCAAAGATATATTTGGAGTCGCGGAATTTTACAGGATAGCCAAGTTTTGCAACGCCCGAAATGATAGCACGAATCTTGTCCTTTTCTGCGGTTGCAAGATACTCGGAGTTGGTTCTTGGGTAGGTGAGATAACCCTCCTCATAGAGTTTTTGGATTATCTTAAGGCTCTCTGCCATACTCATCTTATATCGTTTACCAAGGACGTTTTGAAGCGTTGAAAGAGAGTATAGTTTGCCCGGCATTATTCTGTCCGTCTTGCTATCCACCGAAGCAACGACAGCACCTGTATCGTTATAAAGCCTTGCCAATTCCTGCGCCTTGCCAAGTTCGGTATTTGTAAACCTTTGTTTACTTGTTAGTTCAACACGCTCGCCGTGTGTCCTCGCATCCGAGCCAATTACATAGTAGGTTTCGGGCACGAAATTACGTATCTCCATATCCCTGTCGTATATAGCCTTTACAATGGGGACTATCACTCGTCCGACACGGAGAACTCTGCCCTTTCCTGTCTTGATAGTGGCATAGCGTGTCAAATTAACGCCATAAAGCCAATCGATATAGGTACGTGCAAAGCCCTCGGAGGCGAGGGTGTCGTATTCGCTCTCGTCCTTCATTTCCGACAGGGCGCGACGGACGGTTTCGGGAGTCTGGTCGGGCAACCACAGGCGTTTTTGCACCTTTGGGGTTTTAAGTGCGTGGCTGACACAAAGTCGGACAATAATTTCTCCCTCTCGGTCTGCGTCCCCCGCATTTACTACCGTGTCAACGTCGGTGCGATTGCAAAGTTGCTCGATAAGTCTAAACTGATTTTTTACACCTGCGTCAACCGTGTGCGTCCCGTCCTTTCTACGAAGTTCAAAACGGAATTTTTCAGGGAAGCAAGGAAGATTGTCAAGCGTCCACCTTCTGTCCCCCTCTTCGCCGTTTTGGGTATAGGCTTCAATATCAACAAGAGAAAAGAGATGGCCAAACACCCAGGTAACTATATAATTTTGGTCAATGTAATAACCCTGTTTCTTTTCCATTTTTCCAATACCTGCCACGATATTTCTGGCAAGCGAGGGCTTTTCGGCAATTATAAGTACCATGTTCTTCTCCTTCCTCTTTTATTGTAGCAAAATCCCTGTTATTATAGCACAAACCATAAATAATTTCTACCCTTTTTCAGATTTTTTCACATTTGTATAAAAACCTTGTGTATTTTTTGGTGTATTTGCCCTTTTTATATAACTAATTTTGTTTTTGTTCTTTATTTTTCTGTTTTTGTATGTTATAATTGAAGTGAAGGTTAGTAATGGCCTTTATATTGTTGTACTTATATTTCAAACACGGCTCTTCTAACCTCACAGCGGGGGATTTGCCTCCAAGACTAGCGCGGAAAGACGGCGGTATTTTCGGCAGAGGATAAATCGAATTGTCACCCCTCTCCATTAAGAGTCGCAACAGACCGAATTATAAAAATAATAATCAAGGCGGCTTGGACTACCAAGTCGGGAAAGAGAGAAATTATGAGTAACTATACCCCACACATTAAGGCTGAAATAGGAGATTTTGCAAAAACCGTGCTTATGCCCGGCGACCCTCACAGATCAAGATTTATAGCAGAAAACTACCTTGAAAAGGCAAGACTTGTCAACGACGTAAGAGGCGTTCAGGGCTACACAGGAGAGTACAAGGGCGTACCCGTGTCGGTTATGGCAAGCGGAATGGGTATTCCCTCTATTGGAATTTATTCCTATGAACTCTACAAATTCTTTGGAGTAGAAAATATTATCCGCGTCGGCTCGGCAGGCGGAATGCAGCCCTCGGTCAAGGTGCGCGACGTTATTATGGGCATGGGTGCTTGCACTACCTCTAATTTTGGTAATCAATACGGACTTGAGGGCAGTTTTGCCCCCGTATGCGACTTTACTCTGCTTAGCCACGCGACAAAGATAGCCGAGAATATGGGTGTAAATTACCACGTAGGAAACATTCTTTCTTCGGATATATTCTACAACGCCGACCTCACGGCAAGCGAAAAGTGGACAAGAATGGGCGTCTTGGGTGTAGAAATGGAGGCGGCAGGCCTATATATGAACGCCGCTTATCTTGGCAAGAGGGCTTTGGCAATATGCACCGTGTCCGACCACCTCCTGACAGGAGAATCGCTCTCGTCAGACCTAAGACAGACCTCCTTTACCGAGATGATGGAAATCGCCCTTAACGTTGCCGTAAATATGGCAAAATAAAGAGTAATCGGAGAGAACTATGCGAAGATATAGAAAGGTGCATCTTATCGTCCTCGATTCCTTTGGCATTGGGGCTATGCCTGATGCGGGAGAATACGGCGACGGGGGTGCTAACACCTTAAAAAGCCTTTTTAATACAGGGAAACTCAATATACCAAATCTTATAAGACTTGGACTTGGCAACATTGACGGAGTAGATTATCTTCCGAGAACCGACACACCTCTTGCCGTTCACGGCCGACTTGCCGAAAAGAGCCGAGGCAAGGACACAACCACAGGTCACTGGGAGATGATGGGTATAATATCCGAAAGGGCGATGCCCACCTACCCCGACGGGTTCCCCCCCGAAATTCTTGACGAATTTTCAAGACGGATTGGCAGAGAGTGTCTATGCAACAAGCCCTACTCAGGTACCGAGGTCATTAAAGACTACGGCGAGGAGCATTTAGCGACAGGAAAGCCAATTGTTTACACCTCGGCGGACAGCGTTTTTCAGATAGCGACGCACGAGGATATTGTACCGAGGGAAACCCTCTATGAGTGGTGCAGAATAGCACGCGAGATTCTAGTCGGTGAGCACGGCGTGGGCAGAGTAATCGCCCGTCCATTCAATGGAGAAAAGGGCAACTTTACCCGTACCGACGGTCGCCACGACTTCTCGCTTAAACCCCCGAAGGAAAGTTACCTTGAAAGAATACAGAAGTTTGGGCTGAAAACCGTGGCGGTGGGCAAAATACAGGACATCTTTGCAGGTGTCGGTGTTGACGAGCATATACCCACCCATTCAAACGAAGAGGGGCAAGAAAAAGCCTTAGAACTTATCGAGAGGGACTTTAACGGATTGGCATTTATAAATCTTGTGGACTTCGATATGAAATACGGACACAGACAGGACGCTGTGGGTTATGCCGAGGCGCTCAACTCCTTTGACAAGGCTCTTGGCGAAATGATAGATAAACTGCCCTACACCGACCTGCTTATTATCACCGCAGACCACGGCTGCGACCCCTCGGATAACAGTACCGACCACACAAGAGAATATGTCCCCTTCCTCGCCTACGGCAAGCATTTTGGCAGGCATAATATGGGTACGCTTGAAGGCTTTGACGAGGTGGGCAAGCTGGTGCTTTGGGCTCTTGATTTTGTTGGAATGGGTTGATTATTTTTGCGGCTATGACCTTCCTGCAAAGCAGGGCAAATATCGAAATATGCAAATAATTGTTTACAAATAAAGGTGTAGAAAATGCTTGACAGAGAAACAATGAAGGATTTATACAACAAGGCAAACTTGACACGGGTGGCGTCTTACTCCCCTTATTCTAATTTTTCGGTAGGGGCTGCGGTGCTTTGTGAGGGTGGCGAATGCTTCCTCGGTGTTAATATCGAAAACGCCTCTTATTCTGTCGGAATATGTGCCGAGAGAGTGGCTCTGTCAAAGGCTATAAGCGAGGGAAAAAGACCTGTCGCCGTTGCCATTGCGGGCGGCCCTGTGGGTAGCGAGCCTATCCCCTGTCCTCCTTGTGGAATTTGCCGACAGTTTATGAGCGAATTTATGAGTGCCGACTGTCCTATAATTTTTTCGGAAAACGACGTCGTTTCGCTTGGCGAACTTCTACCCTATAAATTTGACGGAGATAAGTTGAAATGACAGCCTATGAGTTAATTGACAAGAAAAAAAGGGGCGAAGAACTCACAAAAGAGGAGATAAAATTCTTCACTCAGGGATACCTTTCGGGCGAAATTCACGACTATCAGACCTCCGCCCTTCTTATGGCTATTTGCCTGCGTGGTATGACGGTGGAGGAAACCGTGGCGCTCACGGAAGCGATAACCGCCTCCGGTGACTCGCTCGACCTTTCCTCGCTTGGCGAGAGGACGGTTGACAAGCATTCGACCGGTGGCGTCGGTGACAAGACCACCCTCGTTATTGCTCCAGTGGTTGCCTCGCTCGGCGCTACGGTGGCAAAGATGAGCGGCAGAGGTCTCGGACACACCGGTGGAACGGTGGATAAACTTGAATCCTTCCCCGGCTTTTGTACCACGCTTTCGGAAGAGGAATTTCTCAAACAAACAGAGAAGATAGGTCTTGCGGTAATCGGTCAGAGTGGTGAACTTGCCCCCCTGGACAAAAAACTTTATGCTCTGCGTGACGTTACCGCAACGGTGGACTCTATTCCTCTTATCGCCTCCTCGGTTATGGGAAAGAAGTTGGCGAGTGGCTCTCGCTCTATCGTCCTTGACGTAAAATACGGCTCGGGTGCTTTTATGAAGAGCGAGGAGCAAGCCAAGTCGCTTGCTAAACTCATGGTTGACATCGGTCGTGCAAGGGGTAGGAAAATGGCTGCCCTTGTAACCGATATGGACACCCCTCTTGGCAGAGCCGTGGGAAACATCACCGAGGTAAAGGAGGCAATTGCCCTGCTTTCGGGTGCAGATATACCCGACCTCTATGAGGTGTGCCTTGAACTTTCCTCAACTATGCTTTCGCTGTCCATAGATATTCCCCATGATAAGGCTCGGATGGCTTGCGCCGAGGCGATAAAGAATGGAACTGCGCTTAAAAAATTGGCCGAATGGGTGGGTGCGCAGGGAGGCGACTCACGGTATGTGTTTGACACCTCCCTCTTCCCAAATCCTAAATACACGCACACGGTATATGCAACAAAGAGTGGCTACATCACTCGAATGGATGCCGAGAGGATAGGCCTCGTCTGTTGCTCGCTTGGCGCGGGCAGACGCTCAAAAGATGACGAGATAGACTACACCGCAGGTCTTGAAATGCTGAAAAAGACCGGCGAGCGAGTAGAAAAGGGTGAAGCAGTAGCAATACTCTACACCTCAAAAGAGGTGGATATGGAGGCGCACAGAGAAGAATATTTATGCGCACTTTCAATAGACGATAGCAGATTTGAAAGACCTCCCCTTGTAGCAGAGATAATCTTTTGACAACTCAAAAATTTGCAGAAAAACAAATATTAAGCCACGCAAAAAGCAAACAAAACATACATATAACAACAGCATAAAAACACAAAAATACCAAACAGAAAAGCACGCATACAGGAGTCTTTGTTTTGGCAAGGATTTTCGGTGTGCGTGCTTTTGCATTATTATTAGCAGAAAACAGTGGTGAACACTGGAAATTTCACTCGACTTTAACCTTGTGTTTGACGGAACAAACAAAAGACGTTTTTCTTTTTTGTATCCATTGTACAAAAGATTTTCAAAACTTTGTTAAATATTTAATTAATGGTAAATCTGTTGATTTTTAGTTATAATTGTGATACTATATAATGGAGTGAAAATTAGGTTTTTGAAAGGGTGGAGAAAAGAGTGCTTCGGCATACGGTTAGTTTTTTATACGTACTGAATATTATTTTTCAGGCTATTTTTTCTCTGCTTTTCTCCATAGGTGTTGCCCTGCTTTTAGGTTGGGCGAGCACCACCTACTGGGGATTTCCGGAATGGGTGTTTGTTCCGCTTATTATCTTCGGTGTTATTGTAGGTATTATTTCTATGATTAAGTTTATTCTCGCTGCCACAAGGGGACTTGACAACCTTGAAAGACAGCACCAAAGCGATAGAGAAGCCGAGGAAAGAGGTCAAAGCAAAAATAACGAAATATAAATGGGATTTTACGGTATTTTGGATAAAAACGCCGTGTTGACTCCAAAAATATAAATGGGTAGAAAAATGAATATTGATTTAGTAAAACAAAAAAGAGCGCTTTTGCTCTCGACTGTTAAAGATACGCTTTTGTTCCTGCTGTTTGAGATCCTGGCAAGCGGTATAATCGTCGGCGGTTTTGCCCTGTTTGGCGGCTTTGAAATCGGTGTGGTGCTGGGTGTTATTATCGGCTCGGTTGCCACCGTGCTTAATTATTTTATAATGTCCATGTCCTTAAACTCGGCTATTGACAAATTCTTAGAACTGCGAGGGGACAGGGAGATGGACGACGAGGAAGCAGAGCGTTTTGCCGCCGAGCATTCGATGAAAATGCAGGCAACCGTTCGTTTCTATTACATCATTCGTATGGCGGTGATGATAGGAGCACTTATAGTCGCCCTGGTGAGTGGTTGGTTTAACCCTCTGGCAACCGTATTGCCGCTTTTACTGTTTAAGCCTATACTTTATTTGATAGAATTATTAGGAAGAAAAGGAGGAGATAGATAATGGATCTTGGACGTGGCCCAATGATAATACTGCGTATAACCGAGTGGTTCCAGGCCCTTGGCGGTATGTTTGGCAACCCTATCACGCAGACTACCGTATCGCTTCTTATCGTATCAATATTGCTCGTTACAGTCGCACTTATCGTAAACCGTGCGGTAAAAAAATCCGACAAGAAAAAGCCCTCCGGCTTCCTCGTTATCGTGGAAAAATTGGTAGGAATGCTTCGCAACCTGGTCAGGGACACTATGGGCGCACATAATATGCGTTTTGTCCCCTATATCGGCACTTTGTTCCTCTGTTCTATAATAGGAACGCTTGTGGGTATGACGCAGATATTTCGCTCTACCACCGCCGACCTTTCGGTGACGCTGGCTTGGGCTATTGTCACAACAGGTATGGTATGGTACAACAATATTAAGAACTTCGGATTTGTCGCTTGGCTCAAGGGCTTTACCGAGCCTATTGCAGTTATGACGCCGATGAACATAGTATCCGAGATTGCAAGCCCTGTATCAATGGCGTTCCGTCACTTTGGTAACGTGGCAGGCGGCTCGGTGCTTACAGCACTTATATACGGCTCCTTGGCAGGCCTTACAAACATAGTGTTTGGCTGGCTTCCCGATGCGGTGCTCGCTGTATTCCCCTCTATCTTCCAGATAGGTATTCCCGCGGTATTGTCGCTGTACTTTGACCTGTTCTCGGGCTTTATACAGGCCTTTGTATTTTGTCTTTTGACAATGGTTTATGTCGGCGGTGCTTGTCCCCCTCCCGAGGAGCTTGGAAAGACAGGGGAGGCAAAGTCCACCGAGGAAAACTAATTTTAATCGCTTGTTCTTATTAGTTAAACCAAGAAAAACCAGTTTTCAATTACTTTTGCGTACCAATTAAATTAAAATAAAAAATATATTTTCAGGAGGAAAACAAAATGGAATTCAATCAATTTTTCGTAGAGGCTTTTAAGGCTCTTGGTGCTGCTCTCTGTATGGGTATCGGTGCAATAGGCCCCGCTATCGGTGAGGGTAATGCAGT
>JAZUPL010000025.1:0-2704 GCA_045605175.1 Eubacteriales bacterium
TCCAAAGAATAGTAGGCGTGTTCTCTCGCATAATCGCTTAGGTCGTCGATTTCCCGTCGTGCAAGCACCTCTTTCAGTTCTTCAATTTTCTCAATGATTTCTCTTATCGTCATATCACCACGCCTCCTCCTGTTCTTCCACGTAGCCGTAGGAATCCAACTCCCAATTCAAAATCGGCTTGTCCCAGATGCCCTTGTCATCGCGGCTACCCTGCAAGTAGCAACAAAGCTCGTGTAGGTTATAGGGGTGCTCCCTGACAATCTCGCTGTATACGCCGCCAAAGTGGTTATCCTCGGGGTACAGGTACGCCACCATAATCCCTTTTTGAACGAACACTTTTATAGCCCCGGCCTCGCTTTTCCAAAACACATAAAACTCGCAAGCCCTGCCGTTGCAGCCGTAGTCAAAATCCGTGCCGTCGTTGCCATTCATATAGTACACCGCGCCGTGTGCGTCCAAATGACTGCGGTCAATATTGTGCTCCTCAATAATGCTATCAATAAACTCTTTAATTTTAATAATGTTCATATGCTACCCCTTTATTTTAATTCTATATAATTGTACACCTTCTCATATCCGTTGTCGATAAGTACGGTGGTTTCCTCTGGATTGACCCCGACGTGTTCGCAGATAGCGCGCTTTCCCTTGTCTGACACATACCACGGCACAAGCACACGCTCGGAGAATCCATCCTCGTCGCCATAGTAGAGCGTAAACTCGTCTATCTCGCCAAAGTAGTACGCCTCAACAGTTTTCATCCACTCGTCGCTTACCTCGTCAACGGCGTAGTATAGGGTTTGCCATTCGCGTTGAGTCAAACCTCGGATAGTCTGCTCCCCCCACTTTTTGCCCGTTACCTTTTCGAGCATCTCCAAAGGCTCGTAGTCGCATCCGACCTCCTCGTCTATATATTCCTGCTTGACAACGTCCAGCAACTTCTCCTCGCCGTACTCCTTGAAGTGGCGGTTTCCGCTGATGATGATATTGCCGTCACAAGCGCTCACCATCTCCTCAACGTCGTAGAACGACAACGCGCTCTCGTATGGTACTTTTTTCAATGTTACTTTCATATCCTCCTCCTTTCCCACGGATATCCCGCCGTGGGTCGGTGTTGTTTTCGTGTTTAGGGGGAATATACCGTCCCCCCTGCGGTTTCGTTTGGCAACAAACAGAATTTGCCTAAAGTCGTCTTATGCAAAGCAATCTCTCAAGTCGCAAAGCAATAGTCTTGTAAATTCATCGTGGACAAAGCGATTGCTATAATGCCAGTAGCCATTGCCGTCTACGGTGTAAGCCACCATTTCTTCAATTCGCTCACGCACCTTTTTGACAGGGTTTTCGTTCAAAAAATATATGAGCGAGTTTCTTGCGCATTCAATTTGGTAAGCATCGTGAAGTCTTCCGTCCAACACCAAACGCCTTTCATCGTTTCTACCAAAGTTAAGTATTTTATTCATTGCCTCAAATCTTGTCATATTATACTCCTTTGCGCCATCGGGGGTTGCAACCGTACGCGCTCCCGCATTAGGGGCTTGTGCCCTTGCTCTGCTTTATTCTCCAAATCGTTGCTCTTGTTCGAGGGAATACACAGCAAGTCGGTATCCGCCTTTTTTGTAACCGTCATATCTGTTTGTGCAGTCTATTAAATATTCAAGACGTTCACGGTTGTTTGAGTATTCGAGGATTTTGCACTCACGCATATATCCATTATCAAACTTGTATGCCACTATGATATGTTGATTGAATTTCACCTCCCCTCCTTCGGGCTCGTTATCAATAACCTCGTGTTCAACTCCTGTCGCGCCCTCTACCCTGGACTTCATCTCCTCCGCTTCGTCCCTGGTGGTAAAGCCATAATAGAAGGGTGTTCTTTTAGTCCCCTTGACTACCACTGAATACCGGTTTGCCGCTAATTTCATAAATACCTCCCTTGGGCGGTTTAGCCGCCGCCCACGGCTTAGTGTGTTGTTTGTAGTGTGTACCACTGTTTACATATTATATAGTTCTTCGCCCCAATCGTCCACCGCGTCGCGCGCCGCGCTTGACAGGTAGTACCGCGCGGACTCGCCGCCCCAGTACAGGCACACCGCGCCTTCTTCCGTGTCGATGTAGACGGAGGGACCGCCCAAAGTTACCGCTACGCGCACGGCGTGATAGGTGCGGTCAGCATTGATTATATATCTAATATCAAGCGCCCTTTCCATGTAGTCGTATATGGTATATTCTTCAAGGTCTACGTCCTCGATTTCCGCGCCACAGTGGGGGCAGGTGTAGAACACCTCGCCGTCCTCCGTCTCGCGCTCCGTGTCGTCGATGTCGCCGTGGTCGAACACCTCGCCACAGTGGGGGCACCTGTAGCAGTCGTAACTCGTCAGCGTGTCCAGTTCGTCGGCAATGCGTTTACAATATTCGCGGTTCTCTTTGTTTTCCATTTTTTATCCTCCTTTTGGCGCGTTTTGCGTTGGATGCGCGCCCCCCTTGCTGCTTGGGCTTGTTGCCCCTTCCTTGCCTATATCTTATCACACCCCGCGCCACTTGTCAAGGGGTTTTTGCGTTAAGGTTCATTAAACTACATTAAGAAACGTTAATAATTGCCAACCAATGAAAAGTGTACATTTTGTATAGTTATATAGGGGCATACTACCGCGCGCGCGTTATATGGTCGCGTGTAGTGCGTGGCGGTGATGTCGGGCGCGTATAATAC
>JAZUPL010000026.1:0-50317 GCA_045605175.1 Eubacteriales bacterium
GATAGTTTGTCAACAAAAAAACAGCAATATCAGCGAATATTTCATCTTGGCGACCAAAGTAAAAACGACCGAGAAATAGTGTGATGTCCTTAGCGAAGAATTATTCCTTGGACAAAAGCGCAAGCATCGCATTTGACCGGTGAAACGCAATATGGGCTGAGCCCAAGCCTTTATTACAAGCAGAAAGAGAGAACAAATCGGGAAAACCGAAATGTCCTCTCTTTTTTCTGTTGGATGAGTGAAATCGTGGTTGCACCACGATGAAATCTTCGCTTTGCTCAGATGAAATCCAAGGTCAAGCCCTTGGATGAAATCAAATCCGTCTAACTTCAACCCTGCGAAGCAGGATTTCACCGCGAAGCGATTTCATCCACCAAGGGTGGATTTCACCCGTCAAAGACGGATTTGACTGCGTGATTGTCCGTTCGGGACATCACGCTAACGGGCAACCCCTTTTTGTTTATAAAGCATTTTGTGATTTTTATTTGTATTCCTCAGCAAGAGCCTTAAAACCGGGCAGAGCACCGATAACACGCTCCTTATTGGTACAGTAGGCAATTCTTACATAGCCCGATATTCCAAAATCGTCACAGGGAACTACAAGTATCTCGTGAGATTTAGCCCTTTCGTAGAATTCAAAGGCGTCATTGCTTGGAGATTTTACGAACAGATAAAATGCACCGTCGGGCTTTACGCATTCATAACCGTAGGATGTGAGATTGTTATATAGAATATCTCTGTTTTCCTTATATGCGTCGATATTTACCTTGGCATCTGTGGCACGAGCGATAACCTGCTGGAACAGGCTTGGAGCACATACATAGCCAAGAGAACGCCCGGCACCGCACACCGCAAGGTAGATTTCCTCTGCTTCCTCCATTTTGGGGCATACCGCAATATAGCCTATTCTCTCACCGGGGAGGGAGAGCGACTTGGAATAGGAGTAGCACACGAGGGTGTTGTCATAGTAGTTCATAAGATAGGGAACGGTAATATCCGAATACACAAGTTCGCGATAAGGCTCGTCTGCGATAAGGTAGATAGGGTTTCCGTATTCTTTGGATTTTTCACGGAGCACTCGGCACATATCAATGATTGTTTCTTCAGAATAAACAACACCGCTTGGGTTGTTTGGCGAGTTTAGTATAACCGCCTTTGTGTTTTTGTTAATTTTAGACTCGAAATCCTGTATATTGATTTGAAGAGATTTTTCCACAGGTTGGCTTATAACAACTTTTCCGCCCGCGTTTTCTATAAATACTCTGTACTCGGTGAAAAAAGGTGCAAAAACTATGCACTCGTCGGAAGAGTTTTCTTCGATAAGGGCCCTTAGACATATTGAAAGCGAAGCAGCAGCACCACAGGTCATATATATGAGATTTGGAGAAATGTTTACACCAAATCGTTCTTTTATACTGTTTGCTATAACTGCACGCACCTTGGCATCGCCTTGCGCAGAGGTATATCCGTGAAGTGTCAGCGAGTTTTCACTCTCAAGAAGTTCTCTTATGGTGTCGTTGACTAAAGCGGGAGCAGGAACACTTGGGTTGCCCAGACTGAAGTCATATACATTTTCCGCACCTATTTGTGCCGCTCGGATTTTACTGTATTCGAATATCTCGCGAATTATCGAACGACGGCTACCGAGGCCGTACATTTTCTTGTTAAATCCCATTTTGTCCCCTTAATTTATATCTGAAGAAGCGCTCTTGCGTTCTCACAGAATATTTTTTTCATGGTAGTAGTTGATAAACCAAACGATTTTAATATCTCAATGTCAAAACCTGCATCGCTCCAAGGAGAATCGCTGGCAAAGAGAACTTTATCTTCTCCGTGTTTTTCGAGAATTTTACAGAACATTTTAGGGTCAATAAATCTCAAAATATAAGAGGTATCAATGTATAAGTCCTGACCTGCCAGTTTTTCATAAACCTTCTCAAACAATTCGTTACCGCCACAGTGGGCTAAAACGAGTTTGTTATACGGCACCTTGCTAATCAAATTCAAAACCCTGTCGGGTGTGCATTTGATAGGCTCATCAGGGAAGCCAACGTCATAGCCTGCGTGGGTTACAACGATAAGGTCGTATTCACGGGCGCACGAAAGTATTTTTACGTACCCCTCGTCATCTATATACGTCCCTTGATAGTCAGGGTGTATCTTTACCCCCAAAAATCCACGGGATTTAATATAGCGCATCTTCTCTTCAATATCTTCGCACATCGGGTGAATACCCGCAAAGGATATAATTCTTCTTTCGCTACTTGAGTATTTTAAGTTTATTTCTTCTGCAAAGCGAAGAACACTATCAAATTGAGAAGGAGATGTCAGGACGGGAAGCGCCACCGATACATCGATTCCTGCACGCTCCATAGATGATATAAGCCCGCCCTCTGTTCCATCAGAAAACGGCGATATTCCTCCCATCTTGCCGAGCGTGTCTATTGTCCTTTTTGCTATTTTTTCGGGGAATATATGTGTGTGAAAATCTATTAACATATTACACTCTGCTACTCTTAAATTTCCGCAAGTTCGCTACAAGAAATCGTTCTGATACCATTTTCCTCAAGAATTCTGTCAACCTTTTCTATATCCGAAGCCTTAAGAACTATATACGCCTTCTCCGACTCGACGGACAGCCCGTACATATATTCGATATTAATTCCATTTTCGTCGATACTCTTAAGAAGGTCACCCAGGCTTCCTACTTTGTGAGGTATTTGGATAATCGACACGTCGGAAAGAAGCGATGAGAAGCCATTTTCAGTAAGTTTTTCCTTTCCGTAAGCCGCGTTATCTACAATAAGCCTTAAAAGACCGAACTCTGTCGTATCTGCAAGGCTGAGGGAAAGAATATTTACGTTATTTTTTTGAAGTACCGCTAAAACTTCAGCTAATCTTCCTGCTCTGTTTTCAATGAATACCGTCAACTGTTTTGCAAACATTGTGTCCTCTCCTTAATCAATATAATTTTCTCTTATCAATTACGTGAACAGCCTTGCCCTCGCTTCTTACAAGCGACATAGGCTCGACAATCTTGACCTTTGCGTTAATGCCAAGAGCCTGAAGGATAACATGGGATATCTTCTTTGTAAGAGCCTCAATAACTCTTATCTCGTCTGTGTAGTACCTTTCCTCGAGTTCGACTTGAACCTCAAGCGTATCAAGATTATTGACTCTGTCCACTATCATCATATAGTGTGGAGTTACCTCATCCACTTCGATAAGAGCCGCCTCTATTTGGCTCGGGAATACATTGACACCTCTTATTATAAGCATATCATCTACACGACCTTTGAAGCGAGATATACGCGCGCTTGTTCTTCCGCATTCGCATATAGAATGGTCTATGCTTGTGAGGTCTTTAGTTCTGTAACGGATAAGCGGAATACCTTCTTTTGTCAGGGTGGTGAAAACGAGTTCTCCTGTAACACCGTCCTCTACCGGCAAAAGCGTCTTTGTATCCAAAATTTCGGGATAGAAGTGGTCCTCGCATATGTGAAGACCCTTGTGATATTCGCAATCGCAGGCAACACCAGGACCCATGACCTCGGACAGACCGTATATGTCAAAAGCCTTGATATTTAGCCTTTCTTCAATCTCTCGGTGCATCTTTTCGGTCCAAGGCTCTGCACCGCATATAGCATACTTAAGTTTGATTTTGTCAAGAAGATTTTCTTCCCTCAAAACTTCGGATATGTGAAGAAGATAGGAGGGCGTACACGCAATTGCCGTAGCACCGAAATCCACCATCATAGTAGTAAGTTTTTTAGAGTTACCTGTGCTCATAGGTACAACGGTAGCGCCTATTTTTTGTGCTCCGTCATGTGCTCCAAGACCACCGGTGAAAAGACCGTAGCCGTAGGCTATCTGTATAATATCATTCTTGGTAACTCCGGCCATCGTCATACATCTTGCCACACATTCTGCCCACACTTCGAGGTCATGTCGTGTATATCCTACGACTGTGGCTTTACCGGTAGTTCCGCTTGATGCGTGAATTCTTATTATCTGGGAGTTTGGTACTGCAAAAAGGCCAAAGGGGTAATTGTCGCGAAGATCGTCCTTGGTGGTGAAGGGAAGTTTGACTATATCCTCGATACTTTTAATATCGCCGGGCATAAGTCCGACAGCCTGCATTTTTTTGCGGTAGAATTCTACGTTATGATATACATAGTCCACGAGCTTGACAAGTCTTGCGCTTTGCAGCGTTGTCATTTGATCGCGACTCATACATTCTTTTGTTTCATTCCAAATCATGATAATTTCTCCAAGTTAATAGTTTTTAGCGCTTAGCGTTATATCCGGCGAGAAAAGCCTGGTTGTTTATCTCTACGGTTTTCGGGGGGACGGTGGAAGATATCGCCTCTATCCATTTTTCGGCATCAAAACCGATAGATGAGGCGGCATAGCCGAGCACCACCGAATTAAGAACCTTGCTATTACCAAGTTCAAGCGCTATTTTCTGTCCGTCTATTGCGTAAACGGTGTGAGTTTTCCTTAAATCTTCAATAATGTTTTCGGGGTATTCCTTAGCCCCAACCACAACAGTCATGGGGTCTATTCTGCAATCGTTGACTACGATAATACCGTCTTTCTTTAAGAAATGGGCATATCTTTTTGCTTCAAGCCTTTCAAAGGAAATAATAAGATCGGCTTGACCTTCCTCGACTATCGGTTCGTGAACTTCTTCTCCATATCTCACGAAGGTAACAACGCTGCCTCCTCTTTGTGCCATACCGTGCACCTCGGAGATTTTCACATCAAATCCTTCTGCAATAGCCGCTTTCCCTATAATTCTGCTGGTTAATAGCGTGCCTTGTCCACCGACGCCTACTATCATTATGTTTTTAGTCATAGTCAAATTCACCTCTCTAAAGTTTTGATTGCACCAAATTTGCAATAATTTTGACATAGACCACAGCCGTTGCACATGGTAGCGTTGATCTTTACCTTTCCGTTTTCGCCACGGGTCATAGCAGGGCAGCCTATTCTCATACAAGCGCCACACGCACGGCAAACATCCTCATCAATTACGCAAAGATTAGGGAACTTCTGACCCTTGAGAAGCACACAGGGGGCTTTTGCGATAATAACCGTAAGCTCGTTACCATTAACACTCTCTTTAATAACTTCTTCGAGCCTTTTTACATCAAAGGAGTTTACCTCAATCACTCTCTTTACACCTATGGCGTGGCAGAGTGCCGCGAGGTCTATTGCATAGGTGCTTTCGCCTTTAAGCGTTTTGCCTGTTGCGGCGTGCTCCTGATGACCTGTCATTCCGGTCGTGCGGTTGTCAAGTATCATTACAGTGCCCGTCGCCTTGTTATATACCATATTTATAAGCGAATTTACACCTGTATGTAGGAAAGTCGAGTCGCCTATTACAGCTACCCAGTTTTTGATAAACTCTTTGCCGTTGCCCTTTTCCATTCCATGAAGCGCAGAGATGCTCGCACCCATACAAATAGTGGTGTCTATCACACCAAGAGGTGCTACCGCACCGAGTGTATAGCAACCTATGTCACCCGAAGCGTGTATCTTTAACTTATTGAGTACAGAAAAAACGCTTCTGTGAGGACAACCGGGGCAGAGAATAGGAGGACGTGCAGGAGTGTCTGCTTTTTCAAAGAGGGACTCGTCCTTGCCAAACAGAACTCTTCTTAAAAGGTTAGAACTGTATTCGCCCTGTTTGGTGAAAAGTTCCTTTCCCTTAACATCAAAGCCCCATGCCCTTATCTGTTCTTCGATAACCGGTTCAAGTTCTTCGAATACATATACCGTTTCAACCTGACTTACGAATTCTTCTACAAGATCACGGGATATAGGATTTACAAGACCGAGTTTAAGCACGCTTGCACCGGGGCAAACCTCTTTTACATACTGATAGGCAATTCCGGCGGTGATAAAACCGATTTTCCTGTCCTTTATCTCAATCTTGTTGACAGGGAATGTGGCAGAATCCTTCGCCATACGGCTTTCTCTTTCCTCAACAACAAGGTGTCTTCCGATAGCGGATGCAGGCATCATTACATATTTTGAAGGATCGCGTGAGTATTCCTTAACCCGGGTTTCGCATCTATCAGAAATTTCTACTATGCTCTGCGAGTGGGCGAGTTTGGTAGTAGTACGGAGAATTACGGGAGTATCGTATTTTTCGCTGATTTCATAAGCGAATTTCATAAATTGGCATGCCTCGTTGCTATCAGACGGCTCCAATACAGGAATGTGGGCAGCGCGCGCTATCATTCTCGTGTCCTGCTCGTTCTGTGAACTTGCCAGTCCCGGGTCGTCGGCTACTACTATCACCGTACCACCATTAACGCCGGTATAAGAGAAGGTATAAAGAGGGTCGCTTGCCACGTTAAGACCTACGTGCTTCATACAAGCAAGGCTACGAACACCTGAAATAGACGCTCCTATGGCAACTTCAAGAGCGACCTTTTCGTTAGGTGCCCATTCGGTATATACCTCATCATATTTTGCGAGATATTCGCTAATTTCTGTGCTCGGTGTTCCGGGATACGCGCTGGAGAGTTTTACTCCTGCTTCGTAAGCACCACGGGCAATAGCCGCATTTCCGAGCATAATTGTTTTGTCTTTCACTTTATTTACTCCTTAAATCAGTCACTCTCTTTGCCTTGCCCTCGAATCTTTGCAGAGTATTCGGGGATTGCAGTAGTATTTTAGCGTCAAGTCCAAGCACAACCTTCAATCTGTTCTTAACCTCTCTGGTTATCCTTTCGAGTTCGGAGAAAGAGTCGGTGCTTTGAGCAAGTTCAACCTTTACCGTAAGTTTGTCAAGGTATCCCTCGCGTTCGAGAATTATCTCGTAGTGCGGACCAAGTGCCTCAACGCCGAGAATAACCTCTTCTATTTGACTTGGGAATACGTTGACGCCACGAATTTTTATCATATCGTCGCTTCTTCCCGAGAGGTTTTCCATACGACAGAAGGTTCTGCCGCACTTGCATTTACCGTAAAACAGGCGGGTAATATCCTTGGTTCTATATCTTATAAGAGGAATTCCTTCTTTTTTGATACAGGTAATGACAAGTTCGCCCTGTTCACCCTCTTTGAGAACTTCTCCGGTTTCGGGATTTATAATTTCGGGGATAAAATAATCTTCGTTTATATGCATTCCACAGTGTTCAAGACATTCGCCCGAAACACCGGGGCCCATGAGTTCACTCATTCCGTAATTTGAGGTGATAAGCAAATCTTCGCCCCAAAACTTATGCATTTCCTCTCGCATAGCATCGGTGAGAAGTTCGCTTCCAACAAGAGCGATCTTTACGGATAAGTCTTTATCGGGTTCAAGTCCCATTTCGCGCGCTACCTCGGCAAGTCGCAGTGCGTAGGATGGGGTTGCCACTAAAAGTGACGTCCCAAAGTCCTGCATATACATTATCTGCTTTTGTGAGTTTCCGGTTGAAGAGGGAACTATTGCAGCACCTATTTTTTCAAGACCGTAGTGCAAACCGAGAGCGCCCGTAAACATTCCATATCCAAAGCATATCTGCGCTACGTCAGAGGCGCTTGCACCACCCATACAGGCAATGCGGGCTACACATTCGGTCCAGGATTCAAGGTCGCCCTTTGTATATCCTACAACAGTGGGCTTTCCCGTTGTACCGCTTGATGCGTGAATTCTGACGAGTTCGTCCTTTTTTACAGCGAAAAGACCAAAGGGGTAGTTGTCCCTCATATCCTGCTTTGTGACAAAGGGGAGCTTTGAGAGGTCAGAAAGAGATTTAATGTCCTCGGGCGATACCCCCAAGTCATCCATCTTCTTTCTGTATGCAGGAACTTTGCTATAAACTCTTTTTACCGTTTCCTGTAATCTTTCAAGTTGTATTTTTTCAATTTTCTCTCTTTCCAGAGTTTCTTCTTTAGACCAGATCATTTTATGCTCCTTGTTGAAGTAACGAGGTTTGTGCGATTATACAATTTCTCCTTCAAAGTGCTTGTCGAAGGCGGACTTTATAACCTGTGCGTCGGGTTTCTTGGTAAACAAGCTTACTAAAAAAGTAGATAACAGAGAAAATACCATACACAACACCCCGATAAGAGGCGATGTTCCAATACCTGCCTTAATAATCTCTGCGAGCGAAGCACCGTCTGCGGTTTTATCTATTCCGAATACAAATATTAGTGTCACAGTTAGTACAAGCGAGCCGATAATAGACGTCCACACGGCACTCCTTGTGACCTTTTTCCAAATAAGACCGAGAACGAAAGGCCCTATAAAGCAGCCCGCGAGCGTTCCCCAACTTATTCCCATCAAATAGGCTATTGCGGTTATATTGAACTTCTCGTTAAGAAGTGCCAAAACTACCGAGAGAATAACGAACGAGAAGGAGAGAATTTTCATTAAGATATTCACCTTGCCGTCACTGGCACCCTTGTTAATTCCACCTTTATAAAGGTCAACCGAAATTACCGAAGCACTTGCCAGGGAAACCGAGGCTAAAGTTGACATACTTGCGGAAAGAATGAGAGTTGCGATAAGTCCGCTAAGACCAACCGGAACTGCCAGTTTTATCATCGTAGGTACGACAAGAGCGTCGGAAAGATTCCACGTCTTCTCAAAGAAGAAACTTAAAGCACCTGTAAAATATGCAACAAAACCTATAATAAGAGCAAATCCCGTGCTGACTATCATACCCTGAACGATAGCCTTCTTATCTCTCACTGAATAATATTTATGTACCGTCTGTGGAAGAGCCCATACGCCAAAGGAGGTCAGGATTATAAGAGATATAAGAGAAACGGTAGTGCCGTAAAGGCCACCACTTCCTTCGGCCCCAAAGGTGAACCAGGACAACTTTGGATTGTTTATAAGTTCTGAGATATCCCAATTTATGTTCTCGTTGTACATAAAGCATACGACCATACATATAACACCGACCAACATAACTATTCCCTGAATAAAGTCGGAAATTGAGGTTGCTATGTAGCCACCGAATGAGAGATATATTGCAGTAAGCAGGGCTAACGCCATCATAATTATCCAACCGGGGATACCCAAGACAAGTTCGAAAAGACTGCTGATACCGCTATATACCGATGCGGAATAGGGAATGAGGAATATAAATATAATTATCGCCGAGAAATATTTAAGAAGCGAGTCGCCATATCTCTTTGCAAAAAAGTCGGGCATAGTCTTGGCATCAAGCCTGCGTGTCATATTTTTCGTACGTTTAGCAAGCACTAACCAGGCGATAAGCGTACCGAATATGGCGTTTCCCACGCCTATCCAAATCGATGCAAGTCCGAGCGTTCTTCCGAATTGTCCTGCATAACCGATAAACACAACCGAGGAAAAATAGGTTGTTCCATAGGAAAATGCGGACATCCAACCGTTAAGACCCTTCTTGCCGGCAAGCAAAAAATCATTTGTTGATTTTGCCGATTTTTTTGTATAAAAAGCGATTCCTATCATTAACAGGGCGAAAATGACAAGAATTATGTAATCAAGTGCCATAGGAAACCTTCAAACTTTAAAACTAAAATATTAGATAAATAATATCATATATTTAGTATAAAGTCAATAATTTAACTGTACATAAAATATACATTTACAAAATATCTTAAAGTAAAAACAAAAATTAAAAGTACCGTGGATTTTATTATGTCACTAAAAAACGAAACGGTATGATTATAAAACTCACATCAAGCATATCAAACAAATTCTTTTTCTTTCCCCTTAAATATACACCCTTGACCAGAGTTGATTTTTCAAACCCTAATTCTGCCCGAACTTAAGTGTAGATTTAACGATATTGCTTGAATTAATATAAAACGAAAAAAGAGCGAAAGCGGTAAAGCCTTCGCTCTTTTTTTGAGTTGCGACGAAATGTCGAAATTCTTGATTTGTACGTATCAATTAGTTAGATACATAGGGAAGAAGTGCCATCTGGCGTGCTCTCTTGATAGCAACAGTAAGTTGTCTTTGGTGAAGAGCGCAGGTGCCGGAAACACGTCTGGGGAGGATCTTTGCTCTCTCGGAAATAAACTTTCTGAGCTTTGCAATATCCTTGTAATCTATACCGTCAACCTTATCCTGGCAGAAGATGCAAACCTTCTTTCTTCTGTGCATAGGACGGAAGGAGGTACGCTGAGTATCATTTCTCTCCATTTGATTGTCCAAAAAAACCTTTCCGACTCACGATTCTATATAACCCTCTCCGTAGTGAGTCTGTCAGAGAGAGGACTACTTGTCTTCCTATTAGTATATTATTTAAGTGGCAAAACAATTGCCTCAAACTAATTAGAAGGGAAGACTCTCGTCGTTAGGAATATCTTCAAAGTTAGATGTGCTGGTGTTATTGTAAGTGGAAGAACCGTAGGTGTCATAACCCTGGTTGCCACCCTGTACGGGAGCGCCCTGGCCATTCTGATTAGCAGGAGTAACAAAGGTTACTTCGTCTGCAACAACCTCGGTTGCATATCTCTTCTGACCCTGGTTATCTGTCCAGGTTCTGGTCTGCAACTGACCGCAGATCAGTATGGGATTTCCCTTCTTAAAATAACGGCTAACAAACTCGGCCTGTTGTCTCCAAGCAACGATGTTGATGAAGTCGACCGACTGCTGTGCCTGCTCGGTTTTTGCAAAACGGCGGTTTACAGCGATAGAGAATGAACATACAGAGAGCCCGGAAGGAGTCTGCTTAAGTTCGGGATCTGCTGTCATGTTACCAACAAGAATTACTTTATTAAAACTTGCCATTTTTTGTCTCCTTTTAATTTTCCAATAAAATTAAGCCTCGGTTGTCTCTTCAGCAGGCTCGACAGTTTCCTCTTCAGCAGTCTCTTCAACTACGGCTTCGGGCTGTACAGCCTTGTCCTCTTTAGCGAGAGTCATGTAGCGAATGATACCTTCGGTGATACCAAATACACGCTCAAGTTCAAGAGGGAAGGTAGGCTCGCTCTTAAAGGTGAGGAGAACATAATATCCTTCAGTAATGTAGTTGATAGGATATGCAAGTCTTCTCTTGCCCCACTCATTAACGTTAACGTCGGTAGCGTTGTCGTTAACAAGAGTAACGAACTTATCTCTGAGAGTAGCGTACTCCTCTTCGGAATAATTGCCGCTAATAGCAAAGAGAGTTTCGTAAGAACAAATCTTCTTTTCCATCTGAAATTTACCTCCTTTTGGTCTTTTGGCCACCCTGTTGGTGGCAAGGGGTCGGGATTTTTCCCGAACTACCGAAGTAGTATAACACATTGTACGAAAATTGTCAAGCATTTTTGGTAAAAATTATATAAAGAAATTTCTTTTAATATTAAATATTGAAAAAAGAATTGTTTTGTTGTAAAATAAAAAAGGTTTAGTATTATAGCGAAGAGAATGAAGTTTGCGGGAATGTTTTCTCGATTATATATGTAGAGCAGAAATTACTGTGTTTGGAGGATGTATGACTTCTGTAAAAGAAAAAGCCTACGCCAAGATAAATCTATTTTTGGATGTTATAGAGCGTAGAGATGATGGTTTCCATTCTATAAGTACGGTTATGCACTCGCTCTCTCTATGCGATGATATTACGGTCAGCATTACAGGGCGAAATAAACGGTCGGTACAAATGTTCCTTGACGGAAACCGTCGTCTTCCCACGGATGGTAAAAATATTGCGGTTGCTGCCGCCCAACTTTTTCTTGACACGCTTTGTCTTGACCGTGAGGTAACTATCAAACTTTATAAGAGAATACCCATTTCTGCAGGACTTGCGGGCGGATCTACTGATGCGGCGGCGGTCTTGCGTGGAATGAATAAACTGTTTGACCGTTCCCTCAGCGAAAAAATGCTGTTATCACTTGCGGCTAAAGTTGGCAGTGATGTTCCGTATTGCCTTCGCGGTGGTACGGCGCTTTGCGAGGGTAGAGGAGAGAGGATAACACGTCTGCCCGATGCTATCAGGCTTTATACTGTTGTTGCGGTGGCTAACGAACACGTTTCTACGCCTGTTGCATATTCGACTTTGGATGAAATCTATAATAATTTTGACGGCACTGTATCGTCTTGCGGCACAGATGCTTGCTCGGAGATAATAAACTCGGCTTCAACCGGCATCTTGCCAAAGCAACTTTACAATATTTTCGAGTCTGCAATTCTGCCACGTTGCCCGGGTGCAAAAGGGTTAAAGGAAAGACTTACCTTGCTTGGAGCAACTCACGCACTTATGAGTGGAAGCGGGCCAAGTGTTTTTGGTATTTTTTCCACCGAAAAAGCGGCGAGGGCTGCCGAAAAGACCTTGCGCGACGAGGGAATTACCGCATTTTTTGCAAAATCTATATGATTTTTGTGTTGACTTTTTGATTTTAACAGGTTATAATGGATAGGATTTTAGCAAAAGCACGTCAGATTTGGAGATTAAAATGACCTACTTAAACAAGCAACAGGGAGGTATATTCAAAAACCCCCTGGTAGTTTCACTCTTTGCCATACTTTGTTGCGCCCTGTGGGGTAGTGCTACTCCCTTTATAAAAATGGGCTACAAACTAATGTTTCCCGATGGTGGCCCTGACGTACAGTCCACCATTCTATTTGCGGGCATTAGATTTGCTCTTGCCGGATTTATCACAATTGTTATTTACAGTATAGCACGCAAAAAATGGCTGTATCCCAAGGCGGAAAATCTCGGCAAAATTGGAATAGTTGCCGTGTTTCAGACTATTATACAATATTTCTTCTTCTATTTAGGTCTTGCACTTACCTCAGGTGCTAAGGGAACAATACTTAGTGGCTCGTCCTCTTTCTTCGCTATACTTATATCAAGTTTGTTTTTCAAGCAGGAAAAACTTACTGTAAAAAAGGTCGTTGCCTGTGTAATAGGATTTGCGGGAATAGTTGCGGTTAACATCTCAGGGCTTGAATATACGATGAACTGGGGCGACGCATTTGTTATCTTTGCTGCAATTTCACTCGGAATTTCATCCGTTCTTATAAAAATCTTTGCCAAAAATGAAGATCCGGTTGTTATAAGCGGCTATCAGTTTATGATAGGCGGTACGGTAATGGTAGTCGTCGGTTTTGCCTTTGGCGGAAGAGTTGATTTGTCCGACATCGGCGGCGTCGGAGTGCTTCTGTATCTGTCGCTTCTTTCTGCGGTTGCCTATGCGCTTTGGGGCGTTCTCTTAAAATATAACCCTGTTTCAAAGGTGACTATATTTAGTTTTATGACACCCGTATTTGGTGTGCTTCTTACAGCACTCATGCTTCCCGAGGAGAGTAACGTTGAAATTATCAGTCTTATAATTTCTCTTGTGCTTGTATGTCTTGGTGTGTTCTTGCTTAACTTCACAGGCTTCCCAAAAAAGGAAAAAACAGAGCCGCAACCGGTTTTGGATAACGGCAATACACCCGACGAGGGCGATTGTGATTCCACCGTCATAGAGAGCGGTGTAATATCAAATTCATCTAAATAATATTTTGAGGACGGACTTAGTGATTTTGCGCTGATTTCGTCCTTTTTATTTTAGAATATATGTAATTAATAAATATGCCGAAAATATTGACATTCTACGATGAAAATGTTATAATAAATATTTGATAATGGCAAAGAAAAAACATACGAAAATTGCTATAAAAACAGTAAAACGGTAAGTGTAATATATACCGAGATTAGGAGGGAATATGTCATCAAGAGAAAAAGATGATTTTTGGGATATAGATAAATTACTGCCCAAAAAACGCGGCACACTTTCTACATTTATGACAAAAGACCCTGTAACCGAGGTGACTATACCCGTTACCGATATAGGGGACGAAGGTTCTACGGACGGGCTATACCAAAGTGAAGAATTACGCATTCCCGCAAGAGGTGTGGGCGAGATAGCCGAATCCCCTGACGTAAGGACATATTCTCCCGAATGGGCTACTCTTATTAAACAAGTAAAAGTAAAAAGAATTGTTGATAAATACGATTTCTTCGGTAATTTCAGAAAAACGGCAGAAATCTTTTATGATTACAATACGCCAAAGTGCGATTTTGTTCCCTTTTATTCCTACCGTCCACAGTATTCGCACATGTCGGCAGAGCAGAGGAATTATTACTTTTATTGGCGTTCAGAACTTCGCCGTACAAGATACCTAAAATCCGACTATTCCTACATCTATCTCTACGTTTTTGAGGTATTGAATCTTCCTGACAGGATACCCCCCGAAGAGGGAATTAGATTGATTTGTAATGTTTGGAGAGAGTATAGGAAGGATTTTCCAAGGCTTGATACCTACTTTGTGCCGTGGGTAAATGACTATTGCCTTGTATATGGTCTTCCTTGCCCCTCGGATTTGATAGGTGATTTTATTTCTGAGGCAATAAAGTTCTACTATTTCAAGGAGTTCTTTATCTGCCGTCCCGACAGTTTTGAAGGCGCAAGTGCCAGACTTCTTTCCTATCTTAGCGATTATGATTGGAACAAGGGAAAATACGCCCACGGTGAGAGCGAGCCCGACGAGAGCAAAAAGAAAGAGGCAGCCGACAGATTCCGTGCGCTTATGGAAGGGGCTATGCAGGAACTTTTGCTCCGTGCTTGGGACTCTACCATATCCAAGTGTAAAGAGGGAAAAACGAGGG
Organism: Eubacteriales bacterium; assembly: GCA_045605175.1. Classification (GTDB taxonomy): domain Bacteria; phylum Bacillota; class Clostridia; order Oscillospirales; family CAG-272; genus UBA1740. The sequence goes on from JAZUPL010000026.1 coordinate 14,580, forward strand.
TCATAAAGCGTGTCGCTTTCCCCGACTCGCTATGCACTCACGCAGTAAAGTGCGACCTCGAAATTGAATACTATATGCTTTCGGAAAATCTCGAACTTCGTAAGGCTATCACCGCCGCTGTAAAGTACACCGAAAACAAAATCAGGGCACTCTTAGGTATAAAGAGCCGACTTGCGGTAAAAGATTTGCCCGACTCCTACAAGTCATATCTCGATAGATACTTTGAGGCGCTTTTCAAGCGAGAAAGACTTATTAGAGAGCGTCAAAACACCCCCGCATACGAAAAACTATACGATGCACCTACCGAGGAACTATCTTTCTCTGGTGCTGATGAAATAGAGCGAGCCTCTTGGACTACCACGATGCGCCTTGTAGATACAGCGGATATAGAACTAATTCGTAGCGAGCAAACCGTCACTTCCGAGTCGATTAATGACACTATCGAGGAGTCAGGGGATGAGGCGGAGAATACCGAGGCATCACGGGAAGAAACCGAACAGGTAGATTTAATGGGACTTTGCGAAAGCGATATAGCATATCTCGCGAGCAAGGTGCTTGATAATGTAGAATATACACCCGATAAAACAACACCGGAGGATACGCTTGCCGAGAGGATTAACGAGGCATTTGTTGACGGATTTGTTGGGGATTGTGTTTTGGAATTTGACGGGGTAGAATATTCCGTAATTGATGACTATAAAGAGGATATTAAAGAATGGCTGTTGAAAATAATGAAATAAAGGTTCCTAAAAGGATATTAAACACTCTGCTCGCCTCGCTTGTTGCGGGTGTTGTCCCCAGAAGTGGCGCACCTTATATAGCGATAGGCAGAAGCGAGGAAATAGGCTCGTTGCTTGACAATCTTGATACGGTTGCCGACGGTGGTGCTGCTTGCCGATTTCTTATAGGAAGATACGGAAGCGGTAAGAGTTTCCTTATTCAATTGATAAGAGGATATGCTCTTGATCGTGGCTTTATATGCGCGGACGCCGATCTTTCCCCCGAGCGCAGACTTACAGGTGGAAATGGTGCAGGTCTTGCAACCTATAAAGAATTGATGATTAACCTCGCGAGCAAGGCTTGTCCTGAGGGTGGCGCATTGCCCACCGTTTTGTCGCGTTATTATACCAAACTCCGTACCGAACTTGTAGAAGAGGGGATAATGCCCGAAGACGATGCCTTCGAAGGGAAGATGAAGGCTAAAATTTACACGACTCTATCCGAACTTGAAGGGGACGTGGGTGGATTTGATTTCGCCCGAGTGCTCGGTGAGTATTATACCGCCTCTATTCAGGACAACAGCGAGAAAAAGAGCGCCTGCCTTCGTTGGTTGCGTGGCGAATTTTCCACCAAAACCGAGGCAAAGACGGCTCTTGGTTTTTCTGTAAGTTGTATTATAGATGACGATAACTGGTACAACTTTATTAAACTTTTTGCCCTTCTTGTAAATAAACTTGGATACAGCGGACTTATATTGTTTATTGACGAGTGTGTAAACCTCTATAAGATTCCAAATAGGATTTCAAGAGAGGCAAATTACGAGAAACTTTTGGCTATATTTAATGACACTCTTCAAGGAAAGGCAAAGTATCTCGGTGTTGTTTTTGGTGGCACGCCCCAGTTTTTAGAGGACACAAGAAGAGGACTTTTCAGTTACGACGCCCTTCGTTCAAGGCTCTATGATTCCAAGTATTCCGAAATGGGTTATCAAAACCTTTCGGGGCCTGTAATTCGTCTTCGTCGTCTGTCGGATAATGAACTTCTTGCCCTTGTGCGAAGATTAACGAGGCTCTTTGCACAAAGAGAGGGAAGCGAGAAAATGCCGATTACAGACGGTGAAATTGAGCAGTTTATGAGCCACGCCTTGGCAAAGGCAGGAGCAGAAGAACTTATCACTCCACGTGAGATTATAAGAGATTTCTTAACCTTGCTTAATATACTTAAAGATAACCCCGACGCAACCTTCGAGCAGTTGATAAACCGTGTCACCTTTACTAAGGGTGAGGGGGACGGTGAGGTTATGTTTGACGAACAGAAACAGAGTTCTTCCGTTTTGACAACCCCTGCGAAAAAGATAGGTCTTTTCGATATCGATATTTAATTCGAGGCAGAATGATGAGCGAAGCAGAAAGAATATTTTCAAGATTTCCGGATTTTATAAAAGAATATATCTATAACCACGGTTGGAGCGAACTGCGGGAGATTCAACTTGAGGCGGCTCGTGTCATCTTTGAGAGTGAGGCAAATTTGCTCCTAAGTGGCTCTACCGCATCGGGCAAAACCGAGGCCGCTTTTTTCCCTATTATATCTGATATTTTAGAAAACTCAGATTTTAGAGAGAGTATATCTGTCTTGTATATCGCACCATTAAAATCGCTTATAAATGATCAGTTCTATCGACTTGATGAACTTCTCGATATGACTGGGATACCCGTGACACATTGGCACGGAGATGTCAGCGCCTCGCATAAAAGCAAACTCCTAAAAAAGCCTGAGGGCATTTTGCAAATAACCCCCGAGTCGCTTGAGGCTATGTTAATGAATAGGTCTAACGATATACCCCGTCTGTTTTCAGGGCTTCGGTATGTCGTGATTGACGAAATTCACTCTATGATAGGCTCTGACAGGGGAAATCAGGTTATATGCCAACTCTGTCGCATATCCTCGCTTATCGGTTATTCGCCGAGAAGAATAGGTCTTAGTGCAACCATAGGTGATTTAAGACTTGCATCCAAGTGGCTCGGTGCGGGTAGCGAAAGAGAAACTATTGCCCCCATTCCTAAAAAGGTTCCCCTGAAGTGGCGACTTGGACTTGAACATTTCTTTATACAAAATGACAACGAGGTTCAAAGCGATTCAAAGGCATCGGTGTCCGACGAGAGCGAGCGTGGCTCTCGTGCAAAACTTGACCCTGGTTATGAATTTCTCTATGACGTGCTTGAGAGCAAAAAGGCCCTTGTTTTCTCAAATTCCAGAGAGGAAACCGAACTCGTTACCGCAACCCTTCGCCAAATTGCAAGGGCAAGAGGTGAGAGTGACATCTTTCTTATTCACCATGGAAATCTTTCGGCATCTTTACGCGAGGACGCCGAGAGAAAGATGAAGGACGAATCGGTTGTTCGTGCTGTTACATGTGCTACGGTTACTCTTGAACTTGGTATAGATATAGGCAGACTTGACCGTGTGGCACAAATGGGTGCTCCTACCACGGTTTCGGGATTTCTCCAGAGGCTCGGTAGGTCGGGCAGACGTGGCTCGCCACCTGAGATGGTTATGGTCTATCGAGAGGAAACACCTCTTCCAAATGCACCCCTGCCACAGATAATTCCTTGGGAACTTCTTCGGGGGATAGGGATAGTCGAGTTATATTCCACCGAGAGATTTATAGAGCCTCCAACCATCAAGAAAATGCCAATGAGCCTTTTGTTCCACCAGACATTAAGCAGCATTGTGTCCTGTGGCGAACTTACACCAAAGGCATTAGCCGATAGAGTATTGTCGCTTCCTCCCTTTGCCGGCGTGAGTCGTGAAACCTATCGTGAACTTATAGTTGCTATGGTCAATGACGAATATCTCGAAATGACCGAGATGCGAGGACTTATTATAGGGCTTCGTGGCGAGAGAATAATAAATTCCTTCAAGTTCTATGCCGTTTTTAAGGATAGCGAGGATTATACAGTTAGATGCGATAGCGAGGAGATAGGAACTATCACAACGCCACCACCGGTAGGCGAGAGATTTGCTTTGGCAGGCAGGGTGTGGGAGGTAAAAGAGATAGATTTACCTCGCCGATTACTGTTTGTCAAATTGGTTGAGGGCAAAATGGAGGTTTCTTGGCCTGGCGAAGGTGGAGAAATCCATACGAAACTTCTTGTGGCAATGCGTGAGGTATTATTCAATAAAAAGTCTTACGCCTTCCTTGGAGATAACGCTCGTGCAAGGCTTGAAAATGCACGAAGAGTAGCATTAAATTCAGGTGTTGATAAAAACCTGTTGGTGTTCCTCGGCGGTCAAAGTTATGTACTGTTCCCCTGGCTTGGCACTCGCCCGTTCAGAACGCTTCGCCGATATCTAAAACTTAAAGCGAAGGACTTAGGCATATCGGATATAGAAAGCGAGGGGTGCTGTTATATCACCTTCAAGGCAAGTAGGGACGCGGGTGATAATTTTATTTCAAATCTTCGCCAAATGTTGCTGAACGAGGGCATAGATACGCGTAGTCTTGTCAGCGACAGCGAATGTCCTGTTATGGATAAATATGACGAATGTATTCCACCTCATCTTTTGCGTGAGGCTTATGCAAAAGACAGGCTCTCTGCCGATGAGGTGCTTGAGCGATTTATTTACGGAGTTTGACTATGATATACGATATACTTGCACCGATATATGATGCGGTAAATAGTGAAATAGACTATTCTGCTTGGGCTGATTTCATAGAGCAAATAGTCGAGCGAGAGTGTTTACAAAAGCCTGAACTTGTCCTCGACCTTGGTTGTGGAACGGGTAAAATGACACTCGAACTTGCAAGGCGTGGCTATGATATGACAGGGGTGGACATTTCACCTGAAATGTTGAATATTGCCAAAAAAGAAGCAGAAACAATGAGAACTAAAAAGGATATCCTCTGGCTATGTCAGGATATTCGAGAGTTTGAACTCTACGGTACGGTGGATTTAACGATATGTTGTCTTGATACGGTAAACCACTTAACAAGTCCAAAGGACGTGGAAGGTTGCTTCTCTCTTGTGCATAACTACCTTGTGCCTGACGGTTTGTTTATTTTTGATATAAACGGAAAAAACAAGTTTGAAAATGTCTATGGTGATGAGGTCTATGTTATGGAGGAGGAGAACTCCTTCTGCGTTTGGCAAAACCAATACAACCCCAATAGCCGTCTTTGCGATTTTCTAATAACCGTTTTTGCAAGAACCGAGGACGGCAGATATGAGCGCTATGACGAAGTACAGACCGAGAGAATGTACACTATTCGCTCTATTACCAAAAAATTAATGGACACAGGTTTTCAACTTGTCGGCACATATTCGGATTTTGATTACACAACAGCCACCGACGGGAGCGATAGGATATATTTTGTCGCCAGGTGCATAAAGGAGTAAAAAATGGATAATAAATCAACGATATTAAGAGGAATGACCAGAGATGGATCGGCTCGTTTTCTTGTAATAAATTCAAAGAAAATGGTTAATGATATGCGTCTGTCGCATATTACAACCCCCACCGCCACCGCCGCCCTCGGAAGAACTATTACGGCCGCTTCGATGATAGGCACGATGTTACCGGAGGACGGGGACACCGTAACCATAACCTTTTCGGGCGACGGCGAGGCGGGTAAGATAATTGCAGTTGCAGACTATTTCGGCAATGTAAAAGGGTATATCCAAAACCCTTTGGCAAACCCACCGAAGAAATCCAACGGCAAACTTGACGTCGGTGCCGCGGTAGGCAGAGGCACGTTGTCCTTTGTCAGATTTGTGGGGGATGGAGATATTCAAACGGGTATGACCGAGATAGTTAGTGGCGAGATTGCCGAGGATATAGCAACCTATTTTGCTTTAAGCGAGCAAATCCCCACCGTTCTTTCGCTTGGAGTACGTGTTGACACAGATTATTCCTGTCTTTCTGCGGGCGGTGTGCTTATCCAACTTATGCCTTTTCCCGATGATGCCACCGTTGATCAAATCGAGAGAAATGCGGCACGTCTTACCAATGTTTCGACACTGTTTGAGAGTGGACTTACAAACGAGCAAATAGCCGATATAGCCCTTGAGGGTATTCCTTACGATGTTTTCGATACACTTGAGGTTGAATACAAGTGTGACTGCTCTCGAGATAGAATGAAAATGAAGATTATGTCCCTTGGTAAATCTGAGGTGGCAAATCTACTTGACGAGCAGGAAGCAGAGGGCAAGCCCCGTGAACTTACTGCAGTTTGTCGCTTCTGTAATAGCGAATACACCTTTACCCAAGAGGAATTGCTTTCTTAAAGAGATAATTTTACAAAAAATCCCCATAGTGGGGATTTTTTGTTTTTTGGATAGGCATATAATGAATGAGGAGGTGATTGTATGTTTGACGTCTTATCCGAAAGAGCGGTACAGATGCACAAGGATTATCTTAATGACTTGATTTTGAGGAGGTCGATATTTGAATCGAGTTATCCAAACGGTGTTACTCACTCTTATATGAGAGGGAAAACGCTAATCGATAGTGAGAGGGAGAAAATGCGCGAACTTTCTAATAGAATTAACGCCCACAAATTGTTTTTTGACTCTTTTGGTGAGAACAAGTATGAAGAAAGCGAACTTGTAAAACAGCAATACGGAGATGTATCGCATTTGTTAAACGAGGTTTTTAAGGCCTGTATGTCGAGCGAGGGCGGATACATATATATAGTTAAGCAAAGAGGGCGAATTGAAGTCTTGGAATGTGGGGAGAATATTGAACCACGTTTGAAGCCTGTTTTGGCGGTAGATAACTGCGAGCACGTGTATTTTTTAGATTACGGCTTTGACAAAGAGCGGTTTCTTTATAGGCTATTGCCATATCTATCTCTATCAAAAATAGACCAATTTTAGAAAATGAGTTGAAAAAAAACGAAATGTATGGTAAAATGAAGAAAAAACTTTGGAGGAATAAATGGGCTATTTGTGCGGCAACGCAGTCGTTGGACAGTCGGGTGGGCCTACCGCGGCTATCAATGCTACTCTTAGTGGAGTTATTAGGGGAGCGATAGAGGCTAACGGAAAGGGTATAATAAATAAACTCTACGGTATGAGAAATGGTATCGAGGGCTTTTTGAAAGAGGATTTTGTTGACCTGTTTTCTATATTCAACTGCGAAGAAAATCTTTGCACATTGGAGGCTACTCCTGCGGCGGCTCTTGGCTCTTGCAGAAGAAAACTGAAAAGTCATACACAGGACGCAGATACCTACGCAAAAATACTTGAGATATTCAAAAAGTATGATATAAGGTATTTCTTCTATATCGGTGGAAATGACTCTATGGATACCGTACTTAAACTTTCGAGTTATGCAAAGAGTCACGAGTACGAGGTTCGTGTTGTCGGTATTCCCAAGACCATAGATAATGATTTAATGGCAACAGACCATACACCCGGTTTTGGCTCTGCGGCAAAATTTGTTGCTACTACTGTAAAGGAAATACTTCGAGATGTTTCTGTTTATACATTAAAAGCCGTTACCATAGTTGAGGTAATGGGCAGAGATGCGGGTTGGCTTACCGCATCATCGGCTCTGCCTGTTTTGTCGGGTGGCATTGGTCCTGATTTGGTTTACCTGCCGGAGAGCATTTTTGATACGGATAAGTTTATCGAAGACGTAAAGGTTGCATTGAATAGACACCCTGCGGTTTTGGTATGTGCCTCTGAGGGCATCAGGTTTGCCGACGGCAGATATGTCGGTGAGGGGACCGATTCCCGTGCTGTTGATGCTTTTGGTCACACTGCTTTGTCAGGAGCAGGCAAGGTGCTTGAAAGCCTTATAAAAGAGAGAATAGGTTGCAAGGTCAGATCTATTGAACTTAGCCTTCCTCAGCGTTGTGCCGCCCATATAGCATCTCTTACCGATATTTGCGAGTCTATCTCTGTTGGAAAAGGTGGTGTTGAAGCGGCAATAGAGGGTAAAACCGGCATAATGATGACTATTGAGAGAGTATGCGACCGAGGATACTCTTCTACCGTCGGTACGGCAGATATTGCGGGTATAGCCAACGAGATTAAGCGTGTTCCAAAGGAATATATTAACGAAGAAGGAAACGGTATAACCGAACAGGGGCTTGAATATCTTGCACCGCTTATTTGTGGCGAACTTTCGGCCGAATACGAAAACGGAATGCCTAAACATATAGTGTTATGAAAAGAGTTCTTGGTTTAATTATTGCGCTTGTTATTCTTGTTTTCGCACTTATCTCGTGTGGTGGCAAGACTTTACCCGATGAGGGGATATTCTACTGTGAAGAGATAAATATGTCAATAGATTTTTCTATGGTTTCAAAGGGGATAGAGGAATCGGCGAAAAAATATTCTCCTGACGGAGAGTCATTCTCTTATTACAAGTGCAACATAGACGGTAATAGGATAACTATTTCTTCAAAAAACGGCGCTCCTTATGTTTCAGGCGAGTTTAGATATAACAAAGATGAATTTTGGGTTATTGAAGACGGTGGAAATCTCGAATTAAAATTCCTTCTTAAAGAGTAAAATAGAAAAACACTGTCAGAGGGCGTGAAAAACGCCCTCTTTTTTAGATAAAAATTCAATAATAAAATTTTATAAAAGTATTGATTTTATATTTTAGGTATGATATAATTATGTCGAAAATAAATATTGCTTATCAAGAGTGGTGGAGGGACCGGCCCTGTGAAACCCGGCAACCTGTTAATTCAAGGTGCCAATTCCCGATAGATGAGTTGTGATGTCGGGAATTCCTTGGGGATTTCCGCTTTTTTGTTAAGTGATGTAATATTTTATCTAAAAGCGGAATTTTCAAAAGGAAAGGATTAATAATGAAAAAGGTTTTGTTTACCTCGGAGAGTGTAACCGAGGGGCATCCTGATAAAATTTGCGACAAAATATCGGATGCTATACTTGATGTGATTTTAGAGCAGGATCCTATGAGCCGTGTTGCCTGCGAAACCTTTGCTACTACCGGAGTTATTACGGTTATGGGTGAGATTACCACCAAGGCGAAGTTTGATGTTCAGAAGATTGTAAGAGAGACGGTTGCTGAAATAGGTTATGACCGGGCAAAGTACGGTTTTGACTGCACCACCTGTGCTGTACTTTCCTCGATACACGAGCAAAGTGCAGATATTGCTCTCGGTGTTGATAAGTGCCTTGAAGCGAAAGAGGGAACTGCTACCGATGACCTTGATACAGGTGCGGGCGACCAGGGACTTATGTTTGGTTATGCTTGCGACGAAACAGCCGAACTTATGCCTCTACCTATATCTTTGGCACATAAACTTGCTATGCGCCTTACCGAGGTTAGAAAGAATGGGAAACTCTCATACCTTCGTCCGGACGGCAAGACTCAGGTTACTGTGGAATATGTTGACGGAGTTCCCACAAGGGTTGATACGATAGTTATTTCCTCTCAACACAGTGCAGAAATAGATTATGCTACTATTCGCAAGGATATTATAGAGCAGGTTATTCTTCCTGTTGTTCCCTCGGAACTTCTCGACGGTAAGGTTAATATTTATGTCAACCCCACGGGACGCTTTGTTATCGGTGGTCCACAGGGTGACACGGGACTTACAGGAAGAAAGATAATAGTAGATACATACGGCGGTTATTCAAGACACGGTGGTGGAGCATTCTCAGGAAAGGATCCCACAAAGGTGGACAGAAGTGCATCTTATGCGGCCAGATACGTTGCAAAGAATATTGTAAAGGCAGGACTTGCAAAAAAGTGCGAGGTTCAGATAGCCTATGCAATAGGTATTGCCCGTCCGGTTTCTGTTATGATTGACACCTTTGGTACGGCGGTTTGCGATGAGGAAAAGATAATTGCTGCAGTTGAAAAACTTGTGGACCTTCGTCCTGCTGCAATAATCAAGAAATTCGACCTGCGCAAGCCTATCTACAAGCAACTCGCTGCCTATGGTCATATGGGACGTGAGGATCTTGGCGTTAGGTGGGAAATCTGCGATATAGCAGACACTCTCAAAGAAATGTGTATTTAATTTAGGAGGTTATATATGGCATCTAATATTACAGACGGTGGCGTTATTATGTGTAAGTGTGCCCAGAGCGGTAAGGCTTACGGGATGACATTCGTTAAGTTCGGAAGCGGAAGCGAGGCTTATTGGGAGCATCATTGGACATTTGCTCTTGATGAGAAGTCTGCAGGCCGTGAGGGATACGGCTCTGCCATTACTATCAAGGGGGACATTCGTTGGAATAAAAAGTGGCCCGGTTGCCCTTACTGTGGCAAGGGTGGTTACTTCCAGTGTGGTGGTTGTGGAAAAATAAATTGCCACGGCGGCGAGGATGTTTCTGTTTGCCAGTGGTGTAAGACCACTTGTAACATTGGTGGTACAATTGAGAGCCTCGATGTTGGCGGCGGTTTCTGATTTATTTATAAAACGACATTTTATAGGTGCGATATTTTATCGCACCTATTTTTATTATTTATATCTTTATCTGCACTTGAAATCGAACTAATAATTTGGTATAATAAACTAAACGAAAAAAAGGAGAATGGTATGGACGGAATAACAACCATCGAAACTATCTCGGGCAGGGTTGAAGAGATAGTTTATAAAAATGAATCTAATGACTATACCGTTTTTCAGATATCTATCGATGATGAATTAGTCACCGTCGTGGGGGAAATACCCATGCTTACCGAGGGAGAGCAAGTGGTTTTATACGGTAACTGGACCTACCACAAGGAATTTGGAAAGCAGTTCGCTTTTAGAAAATATGAAAAATATTTGCCTGATGAAATAGACGGCATACTTCAATATCTGTCGAGTAGGGCGGTTAAGGGGGTAGGCCCTGTAACTGCTCTTAAAATAGTAAACAAATACGGACTGGATACATTTAATATTATTGAGAATCATCCGGAGTGGCTTGCAGATATACCGGGCATAACACTCAAAAAGGCGGCCGCTATTTCCGAGTCTTTTCGTGAGCAGTCGGGCTTTAGACACGTAATGATGTTCTTTAAGGACTATGCCTCGGTTGGCGAAATATCCAAAATGTATAAAAAACTTGGTGTTGATTCAATAGGGATAGTTCAAGAAAATCCATATATTTTGTGTAACACGGAGTACGGAATTCCTTTCGAAACCGCAGACAAAATCGCCTTTTCCTTAGGGCATAGCAAGGTGTCTAAAAACCGTATTTTCAGTGGACTTGAGTACATACTTTTCTACAATGCATCTACCAATGGGCACACCTGCTTGCCAGAGGATAAATTGATTTCTGCCGCGTCACAACTGCTCGAAATTGAAAAAACGCAGGTTTTGGATGTCCTTAATGAGTTGATAAAAGAGGGGGCAATTGCCTGTTATCAAACCGAAAGTCATAGGCTTATTATGAGTGCTTCTACCGACGAGGACGAGCGATTTGTTGCCTCTAAAATTCATAGCATGTGCAACGAGTTGTCCACCTTTAGCCAGGTTGATATTTCCTCGATGATAGAAGAAGTTGAGGCATATATGGGAATCAAGTATGCGCATCTTCAAAGGGTGGCTTTATTCCGTGCGCTTGAAAACGGAGTGAGCATTCTTACAGGAGGCCCCGGAACAGGTAAAACCACCGTGGTGCGCGCAATGATTACCCTGTTCAAGGGGATAGGACGCAAGGTCGTCCTGTGTGCCCCGACGGGCAGAGCGGCAAAACGTTTAAGCGAAGCAACAGGTCACGAGGCTAAAACTATACATCGCTTACTTGAAATGGAAAGACGAGGTGGCACAGAGATTGTCTTTAACAGAGATAATCGCAACCCCTTGGATGAAGATGTTGTTATCGCAGACGAGGCTTCGATGATAGACCTTTCTTTGATTACTGCACTTCTTCGCGCGATGAAGAGAGGCGCTCGCCTTATTCTGATAGGCGACTCCGACCAGTTACCGAGTGTTGGAGCAGGAAATGTGCTTGCCGATTTTATTACCTCTGGCGTAATAAGCACAGTCTGTCTCAAAGAGATATTCCGTCAATCCGAGAAGAGCCTGATTATTAGCAACGCACATAGAATTAATTCGGGTGTTACACCTCAACTCGGTGTGACTGATAACGACTTCTTCTTTGTAAACCGCGAAGACGAGAGAATGATAGCGTCCACTATTTCTTCTTTAATTACCGAGAGATTGCCGAGGACCTACGGCACAGATGTTTCTTCGCAAATTCAGGTTATTTCGCCATCGAGAAAAGGTCAGGGTGGTGTAGAAATGCTAAACGTAGAGTTGCAAGCAAGAATAAACCCTCCCGGCAAATTCAAGCGGGAAAAGACCGCCCACGGTACAATCTTCCGTGAGGGAGATAAGGTTATGCAAAACACCAACAACTATGAGTTGCGTTGGGAGAAGGCGGGATACGAAGGTATCGGTATTTTTAACGGAGATGTTGGTGTTATCGAGCGAATTGACACAAACGAGGAGCAGATGATAATTCTGTTTGACGAAAGACGAGTAGAATATTCATTCGACAATCTTGAAGAACTTGAACTCGCCTATGCAATTACAGTGCATAAGAGTCAGGGAAGCGAATATCCCGTTGTTATTATTCCAATGTACTACTGTGCACCGATGCTCCTTACGAGAAACCTGCTTTATACGGCAGTCACACGTGCTAAAAAAATGGTTATCTTGGTTGGTAGGGCAGATATTCCGGGCAGAATGGTACAAAATAATCGTCAAACCTTAAGATATACAACACTCGCAGAACGACTAACGGAAAACTAATTATTTTATTAAAACTATTGCATTTTTCTAAAAATTATTGTATAATTAACTGTACTGCATTATTACATACGAAAGGAGATACGGATGGTTACAAAAATCGGGTTAGACCTCGGATATGCAAATATCACCATCAGCGATGCCAAAAGAGGCATTTTCAGAGAACCCTCGGTTGCCCTGGTTTATAAGAATCCACAAAGTGGTATGCCCCGTATTATTTCGGTAGGTTCTGATGCGATAAGTGGGAATAGTTCGAATGCAAACGGGGAAGAGGGAATTCTTGTTCGCCCATTTAAGAACGGATTACTCTTTGATCACGCATTGACAAATGAGATTATCGGTTGCGCCTTAAAAGCGATTAGCCACAAGGATAAAATCAGATGCGTAATAGGTGTTCCCGCAGATATTTTACCAAAACAGGAAAAAGAACTGTTTGATATGATTGTTGCCGCTGGAGTAGAGCAGGTTGTATCGGTTTCCCGTGCGATTGCCGCGCTGGTTGGTGCGGGATACTCTCCTGTTATGAGTGCCGTGTCTGTAAATGTTGGTGCGTTATCGACCGAGATTTCTGTTACCAATAAAGGGGCTGTAATCTACAACAAGCGTCACGAAATAGGCGGCGAGGATTTTGACAAGGCAGTAAAACAGTTTATATTTGAACAAGGCGATGTAAATATATCTCTGGTGGTTGCCAGAGCCATAAAGGAACGATTAGGCGCTGTCTGGGAGGGAAGACCTAATGATAGCATAGATATTGAGGGCACACTTTCCTTGACGGGAAACAGGATTAAAATGAGCGTTTCTACGGAGGATATAGTCGGTGTATTTGAGCCGCCGCTCCGTTTACTTATAAATGCCATTATAGACGCATTGAAGAAGATTCCTGACGAGGCGCTTGAAGAGGTGTTCAAAAACGGAATTATTCTTAGTGGTGGTGGCGCAGAGATTTACGGACTTGATAAACTTATTTCCAAGGTTCTGGGCGTTGAGGTTAAGATACCGCAAGATCCTATTGATTGTGTGGCAAGAGGTCTTTCTATTATCAACGGATTCCTGCCTATCAAACTTAAGGAAAACAAACAGAACATAACCGCAAAGGTGGCACAGTATTATAAAAACACAAAAAAGTAAATACTTACATAAATAAAGGATGGAGAAAAAATGAAAAACACAACTGCGGCAAAGTTGTTAGCAGGCATACTCGTTGCTCTTATGGTTTTCGGAGTTGTAGCGGGCGCTCTCTTATTGCTTGTTTGATAAAAGCCATACGGTTTGAATATGCACCTCAGGAGGGATAACCTCTTGAGGTGCATATTTTCTTATGGGGCGTTTTTTTATTATTATTTGAACGGTAGGGAAAGGATGTTGAATTAGGCGAGGAAATGCGCAAAGTCGCTTAAAAGCGAAAAAAACGGCCCTCACGGGCAAAAAAATATACAAGTTAGTAGAGATAAAAGGATTTAGTATTAAACTCTCGTAAAAGCCAAGCAAAAATGCTTCCATTGATTTAGTCAAATGTGTGCAGAATGAGTAGAGTAGAGTGGAGTGGAGTGGGCGAGAGTTTTTTCATATCGCCGCACCGACCGATAAAGGATAAGGCAAGCGTATCGAGTAATAATTTTATTTTTACCATAGGTGAAAAAACTGCTAAATAAAAAAATACACAAATTCGATAATCGTATTTTTGATGTTAATAAGTGTTGAAAACTTATTTTTGCACCCCAATTTTTTGTTTATAAGTTTTAACACAAAAACTACACAATTCCGTTATTGGATGCAAAAACAGCACAAAAAAGGTAAAAAAAGCGTGTTTTGGGCTGAAAAATGCTTGATTTTGCAATAACGGAATTATGTAGAGGTTGAAAACTTGGTAAATTTTTAGAGTACGGAAAAGTGTATTTTGTATTTTCCTTGTTGATAATGTGGAAAACAAAAAAACAGAAAAAGAGAGAACCGAAGTATTCGCTATACACGGTAAAAGCACAACGCTTTCAAGGTGGCATATCAAATACATGATTCTCTCTTTTTATTAAATTTTATTTTTGTGAATTATTTGCCTCTTTTAATAAAGGTGTAAATTTCGTCGTATTCGTCGAGATATTCCACCTCGCTCTTGCTATCTGTTTTAGGTGCATCAGAGGTGGTAGTTCTCGTCAACGGAACATCAACAATTACAGGCTCAAGAGTTGAAGTTGTGTATTGAGGAGCAGGGGTAGGCTCTGCCTGATACTGATATGTAGGTTGTTGTTCAACGGTTTGAATAGGAATAATTATCTCAGGTATAACTTGAGGCTGAGGTTGAGGTGTAGGCACTGAAACTGTTTGAGTCTTTACCGTTTCCTTTTTAGCATCAACAAAGCCTGTTGCGATAATTGTTACCTTGATTTCGTCTTTAAGATTTGGGTCAAATGCAGCGCCCCAGATTATAGTCGCGTCAGGATGTGCCTCGTCATGAATCATACGAGATGCGGTTTCAACCTCTTCAAGAGTTATGTCATCCGAGGCGGTGATGCTGACAAGTACGCCCATAGCGCCAGAAATGCTGGTTTCAAGAAGGGGGGAAGATATGGCAGCCATAGCAGCAAGTTGAGCCTTATCCGAGCCTTTTGCGGACCCAACGCCCATATGAGCGTAACCTGCATTTTTCATAATAGTTGTAACATCAGCAAAGTCGAGGTTTACAAAACCGGGAACGTTGATGAGTTCTGATATAGATTGTACACCACGGCGAAGAACATCGTCGGCGATTTCAAAGGCGTTTGCGAGCGTTATGCGAGTGTCCTCAACCTGCTTTAATCTCTCATTTGGAATAACAATAAGAGAATCAACATATTTGGAGAGTTCTGCTATGCCGACCTCTGCCGCCTCGTATCTCTTGTGTCCCTCGAATCCAAAGGGCTTTGTAACAATTGCAACCGTGAGAATGTCAAGTTCCTTTGCCGCCTTTGCTATAACGGGAGCAGCGCCGGTACCCGTACCGCCACCCATGCCTGCGGTGATGAACACCATGTCGGTATTTGCGAGGATTGCCTTAATTTCATCAATGGATTCTTCGGCACTGCGCCTACCAACTTCAGGAATTGCACCGGCACCCTTACCTCTTGTGACCTTGTCGCCGATGATAAGTTTTCTTGCCGCACAGGAGGAGTCGAGAACCTGGCTATCGGTGTTAATAGCGACAAACTCTACACCACGGATATTGGTGGATATCATACGGTTTACCGCGTTGTTTCCGCCACCGCCAACGCCGATGACCTTAATATTTATTTCATTTTCATAGGTTTGTTCAAAGTCAAATTCCATCATGCTGGTGTCCATTATGTCATTCCTCCGAGTATTTATAATATAAAATAATATATTTATATATTATAATTATACATTTTTTACGAAGAAAGTCAAGTTATTAATAAAATATTTTATATATTTTGAGCACATTATTAAAAATCACCGATAATTTAGGGCAGAAAATGTCAGGTTTCCAAAGCGCTTTTTATAGCAAGTTCTATTAACCCCTCACTGTTTTTATTTATTTTTTTTGCGATTCTTCTTTTTAGGCGTGAGAGCGTTTGACTATTAGATATTAGTTTTTTAACTTCCTTTATTAATCTTTCTGCTTTTAGTTCGCTCTCTTCTATTAGAATTGCTGCTCCTTCATCAGCAAGAGCCTTTGCATTTTTTAGTTGGTGATTTTCGCTCACGTTTGGTGATGGAATGAGAATTGCACCAACTTGTGAGACGGCAAGTTCGGAAAGTGTGATGGCTCCGCTTCGTGTGATGGCTATATCGCATGCACGCATATATAATGGCATATCGTTAATATATGGCAGTATTTTGCATCCGCCTTCACCTAAACATAAGGCGGGATGTTTTTCCTTTATTTCATCAAACTGATTTATTCCGGTCGCGTGGAAATGACGGATTTTTTCATCTTGAGTCGAGAACACCTCTATCATTTCTACAATTGCCCTGTTCATAACGAGAGAGCCAAGACTTCCCCCGAAGGATAAAATCATCACCTCGTCGCTCTTAATTCCCAAGAGTTTTCGGGCTGATTCTCTCGAATAGTGTTCAAATCCTTCTCTGAGGGGTGTTCCTGTAAGAATAGCATTCTTTGCTTTCGGAAGGTAGTATAGAGCCGCCTCATAGTTTAGCATAAGTCCTGTGCATTTGTGAGCGAGCATTCTCGTTACCATTCCGGGATAGGCGTTGGATTCGTGTAAAAGTGTAGGTATTTTTAATTGTATTGCTGATGCCAGCATTGGCCAACAGACATAACCGCCTGTACCGATGACTATATCAGGTTTTATCTCTTTCAAGAGTTTTTTTGAATATGCTTTTGCTTTGAGTGCCTTTATAATTGCAGCAAGGTTTTTTATTGAGAGTGACCTTGATATTCCCGATACGTCAAGCGAGTATAATTTCTTTTTCGTGTTTTCATAGGCAGCGTTTTCCCGTCCGCCTTTTCGGCCGACGAAAAATATTTCGCTTTTGCTATCAAAGGATTCTATAACCTCGGATATAGCAATAGCGGGGTAAACGTGTCCACCCGTACCGCCACCGCAAATTATTGCTTTCATTTTTGTCCTCCTTGTTTTGTTTGTATATTTTCCTCGCCGCGAGAAAAGGACAACATAAGTCCCATTTCAAAAAACAGCATAAGCAGAGAAGAGCCACCGTAACTGAAAAATGGTAAGGATATTCCTGTGTTCGGAATGGTGTTTGTAACTACTGCAATGTTTAAGAGTGTTTGTACGGCTATTTTTGTTGTAATACCGAGGGCGGCAAGCCTTGAAAAACTATTTTTTTGTTTTAGTGCTATACTATAACCTCGGAAAATCAGCATAGCAAAAAGCACCACGGCAAAGAAAGCCCCCACAAAGCCGAGTTCTTCACACACAATAGCGAAAATCATATCGTTTGCAGGCTCAGCGACATAGCAATATTTGAGTTCTCCCTGTCCAAGCCCTTTGCCAAAAAATCCCCCGGAGCCAATAGCCATAAGACCTTGAAGCGTCTGCCACCCACCGGTTAGTTTATATTTTTCAGGGTCGAGCCATACGGTAATTCTGTCCTTAGTATAATCGGTAAAAAGAGCGATGTAGGTTACACCTGCAATTCCTAAGGACATGAGAATCCCCAGGTATTTCAAATTCGCCCCCGACAAAACTATTAAAATTACACCTATAACTCCGAGAATAATTATACAGGACAGGTGATGTTGAAGCATAACGAGCAGTATTGGACAGAGCATTATCGCAAATGGAATAAGCGTGCCGTATATAAGGCTATGCCATTTTTTATTCTTTATAGTCATCCCCTCGGAATCCGAGAAGTATTTTGCCAGCATTAAAACCATAGTAAGTTTAGCAATTTCCGAAGGTTGTATGGTTATAGGCCCTAAGGAAATCCACCTTTGAGCGCCGTTTCCAACCATACCGATGAAAAGAGTCAAAACAAGAAGTACAAGCGTTAAAACATATAGCAGAGGAGATATTTTTTTTAGAACGGTGGGGGACATTCGTAGCCCGAAATACATAAATATAAAGCCGAGTAATAGCCATATCACCTGACGTTTTACAAAGTAGAAAGCGTCATCGTATCTGACAGAGGCGAAGGGGTATCCCGATGAAAAAACCATAATTGTACCGTAAATTGAAAGAGCAATAACCAAAATCAAAAATACATGGTCTGAGGAAAACTGTCTTTTTGTTTTCTGTTTTTTGAAAATATCCTTTAACGAAAAAACTCGTCCCTTCATCAGGGCAAATAAAGTATATATGCGGGAATTGACATCAGGAATGTTACAATCATGCCCACAATACAAATACGGTTTTCTGTCCAATCACACCTCTCTAAATGGTGGTGTAAGGGAGCCATTTTGAAAAGCCTCTTTTTAGTAGCCTTATAAAACAACACTTGTAAAACCACACTTACCCCCTCTATCACATATACCGCACCGATAGGAACCGAGAGCAACGGGTTGCCAAGAGAAAAAATGCTTGACACTACCAAAGAACCGAGAAACAGAGAGCCTGTGTCACCCATAAAAATTTTTGCAGGGTGCAGGTTAAAAATCAAAAATCCCGAAGTAGCACCAATAATAGCACTTGAAATTAGCGAAACCTCGGTAGAAAGAGCGCAACTTAAATAGAATATAGAAACACCTACCGAGAAAGCCACCCCGCCCGCAAGACCGTCAATGCCGTCGGTCAGGTTGGCGCAGTTTGTAATTCCAAGCAAAAGAAACAAGCCAAGCGGATAGTAAAGCCACCCGATGTCATAAGAGCCAAAAGAGAATGATAGATTCGTAGCATCTTTTATATAGAGAGTTCTACCCGCCAAAAACAAAACCGCTACCAGCGATTGCAACAGTATTTTTTGCAAAGCAGAAAGACCCATGTTTTCTCGTTTTTTTAGTTTACAAACATCGTCTAATATTCCTATAAGTGAATTTAATACCGAGTATCCAAGACAAAGATATAGCGATATTACATTCTCATGCTCCTCTCTTAAAATCAATGGCAGGCTTGCTATAACGAGCGAAACGGTAACACCGATAAGAAAGGCAAGGCCTCCCATAGTAGGAGTGCCCGTCTTTGATAAGTGCCACCTTGGACCTTCGTCGTAGATAGGTTGCTTTGCTTTTCCTTTAAGTATGGGAATTAAGAGCCTTTCGCAAAGCACAGTAAGTACAAATGTGAGAGCAAAGGTCAATATATATAGCGGAAAATCCTTGTCAATCATTGTTTTTCATTTCCTCCAACAAAAGCGATATCCTTTTTATCTCTATGCCATGCGACGCCTTCATTAAAATTGTTTCATCAAGTGAGCAGTTTTCAAAGATATCAAAAGCCGTTTTTATAGGACAAGAAAGGTCGGGATTTATAAAGATTTTGCTTCTTGAATACCCTTCGCTAATAGCACCCTCGGCAATAGCGTATGCAAAATTTCCAAATAGAAACAGATGACAGGGAGCAAAAGAGGCTATACTTTTACCAAGATTTCTGTGAATATCTTCCGAGTGCTCGCCAAGTTCTAAAATGTCCCCAAGCAACAGCGAAACATTTTGATTATTCATTGAAATTAGCATTTTCAGGTCTGATAGCACAGATTCAGGCGATGAGTTATAACTATCGTCATAAAATCTAAAACCACCGTATTTTTCGTATCTCCCACGAGAAGATAGAGGCGAAAGTTTGCAAACCGCCTCGCGAATTACACTTTCTTCTATTGAGCATAAACGTCCTATTGCAACAGAGAAATATACCGATTCTTTTATATGCAATAAAGACGATGGGATTTTTATTTTATCTATAATTCTATCGGGTGAGAATAGAGTAACGCTATCTCCAAGTTCGTTAAAGTAAAAGTCTGAACTTTTATCACCCCAAGAGAGTGTTTTTCTGCCATTTATATCAAAGAGTAGAGGCTCGTTTTTTGGGCATAGGACTATTCCAGAGGACATTCCGTCGCATATTTCGCCTTTTGCCTCGGCGATTTTTTCCCTTGAACCAAGCCTGCCGATATGCGCCGTGCCAATATTTGTTATAACCGCTATGTTAGGCGAGAGAATTTTAGACATCTCGCTTATTTCTCCTGGTGAGTTCATTCCCATTTCTACAACAAGGGCTTCTGTATCGGTAGGGGTAGATAATAGGGTATGAGCAAGTCCGAGTCTGTTGTTATAATTGTGTGTGGTTGCGTGGGTTTTTATGCTTGATGAAAGTATAAATTTGGTAAATTCCTTAACCGAGGTTTTACCTACGCTTCCCGTAATGGCAACTCTTATGCGAAGAGAGGAACATTTGGACAGATGAAATATTGCAAAACGGAGCAGAGCATTTTCTCCACTATCAATTTGTAAATTCCTATCAGGGCTTTGCGACAGAGCAATAGCCCCCATTTCTGTTGCAGTATCTACAAAATCCTCTCCGTTATAATTCCTTCCCGCAAGAGGGAAGAAAAGGTCGCCACGGCATATCTCTCTTGTATCCGTACAAACATATTCAATAATTTTGCTTCTATCGCATGTACCCCTGCCGCCTATGGCAAACAGGATTTCACCGAGAGTGTATTTCCGTGTAAGTTTAATTCGCATTTTTTCTATCCCTTAACGCCTCGGTTATTATAGCCCTTTCGTCAAAAGGGTGATATCCTTGCTTATCAATAATATACTCCTCGTGCCCTTTGCCGACGACTGCGATAATATCATTTTTAGATGCATTCATAATGGCATATCTTATTGCGAGCGCTCTTTCGGTAATGACGCTGACAGAGCCTCTTTCATCAATACCTGAAATTATCTGTGCCGCAATATCGTCAAAGTTTTCTCCTCGGTTATTGTCCTCGGTTATTATTACATAATCCGAGAGTGCATAGGCGATTCGCCCCATCTCGGGCCTTTTTGCTTTGTCCCTTTCACCACCGCAACCGAACACGGTTATTAGTTTCTGCCTTGTATTTTTACCTGTATTAAGCGACTTTAATAGGCTTTGAAGTGATAAAGGAGTGTGTGCATAGTCTATAACCACTGTTACATCGTCATGTATGCACTCCATTCGTCCTTTAACACCATCGATAAAGTTTATTGCCTGCTTTGTAAGGGTTGGTTTTATTCCAAGACGGATACAACACTTTATTGCAAAGAGCGCGTTGTAAATATTAAATGTGCCTGGGAGTTTGAGGTCAACACCGAATATCAGGTTTTCCTCTCGGTAATAGAAAGAACTACCACGCAATCCCCGTGTGCAAATATCGGTGGCATATACATCTTTAGGCCAGATAATACCGACACCGCATTTTTCACACTTTGCTTTTTCGTAAACCTCGCTAACCCACCTGTCATCAATGTTGAATATTCCGTATTTGGTTTTTTCAAACAGGCGGCTTTTTACCTCTTGATATTCACGCATATCGGTGTGGAAATCTCTATGCTCCTCGGATAGGTTGGTAAATATTCCAACTTCAAAGGCGATAGGCGACACTTTGCCGAGGGCTATCGAGTGGCTAGACACCTCCATAACGATATACTTGCACCCTTCTATTTGCATTTGTTTTATGTATTTATACAAATCCTTAGGGTCTGGAGTGGTCATTGAATAATATCTGTCACTCATTATTCGTTCATCCGTCTTGATTATCCCTGTACCTATTAGTCCAACTTTAATATTATTATAGGTTAAAATCGAGAAAATCATTTCTGCGGTGGTGCTTTTTCCGCTTGTGCCTGTTACTCCGATTATTTTAATTTGGTCATAATCTATATTATAAGCGAGGCTATATGCATTTGCCAGGCACTCTCTTACGCTCTCTGCTTTTATTATTGGAATATCGCCAAAAGTTCTCTCGTCGGAAAAATCGGTGATTATTGCATAGGGCGGTGTGGTTAAGTTTACTTCTCTTTGCCCACCGTGTGAAAGAGGTGTAATGAATAATAGGCTCTCGCTATCAATATCATCTCCAACCTCAGAGATTTTTAATTCTTTTCTTGTATTTATTGATAACGGCAGAACAAGTTTTATCTTTTGTTTTAATTCATTTAAGCAAATATACATAAAAGCTCCTTAATCTTCGTGATCTACCAATTGAGCACAAATCCTTACTACCTCGCCGCAATTGACAATTTCATTTGCAGCAATTGACTGAGATACTATAATAAGCCTGTCGCTAAGATTTAAGTCGAAAACTCCGTCAATTTGCAGTGAAATGCAACCTTCGGCAGCGAGTTTAATTGCCTCGGATAGCGTCTTTCCTATCATCTGTGGCATTGTTGTCTTTGGTTGGTTTTCGTTTGCCGTATAAAGGTAAACCACCGATGTGCCCTGATATATGTCAATATTTGGTGTGGGTGTCTGGCTTATTACGACCTGACCATTTCCCACCACGATATAATTTATTCCAAGATTTTTAAGATCCTTTGTTGCCGAGTTTATATTCATACCAATGTAGTTGCTGACCGATATAGTTGGTTTTTCTTCTTTTGCGGGGTAGTCGAGATAGGGAAGAATGTTCTCAAAAAGCATAGAAATATAAGGCGCTGCAACCGTCGAGCCGTATTTTACCTGGCTTTGTGGCTCGTCAACTACGATAATAGCAACTACACCTTTATCATTTATTGGAGCATAGGCAACCGTGGATGCTATACGCAGGTAGGAATTGCCGTTTTCGTCAAGAATGTCGAATTTCTCGGAAGTTCCGGTTTTTGCCGCAACCTCATAACCAAAAACATAGGCGTTCTTAGCACCGCCCTCGCCGCTTACACCCTTTTCAAGGGCTTCGGAAACCTCTTTTGCTGTCTTCTCGCTGATAACTCGTCTTTTAATTACAGTTTCGTGGGCAGATACCGTATTCCCCTCCGAGTCCACAATCCTTTCGACAAGGTATGGCTCTACAAGAAGACCTCCGTTTGCTACCGCCGCCACCGCGGTTAACTGAGCAATTATAGAAACCTTGAACCTTTGACCAAAGGATATGGTTGCAAGTTCTGTGCTACCAATATTTTCGGGCTTGTGGAATAATCCACCCGCCTCGCTTGGCAGGTCAATCCCCGTCTTTTCAAGATAGCCAAAGTTCTTTATGTATTCATAAAAAGTTTCTGCTCCCATACGTTCTGCTATCGTCATCATTGTGGGGTTGCAGGAGTTTTGAAGTCCGTATGCAAGGTCAAAACCCGAGCCGTGCCCCTGTCTTTTGTGGCACTTTATTCGCCAACCGCCAACCGACAGATACCCCGAGCAGGAGAAGGTGTCGCTCATATCTGCCGCCCCGCTATCAATCGCGCTTGATACGGTTACGATTTTGAAGGTAGAGCCCGGCTCGTAAATTTCGCTTACCGCCTTGTTAGACCACATAATCTGCATAAGTTGGTGTTTATAAGCGATATATTCTTCGCTGTTTTCAGCGTATCCCGATTCTAAAAGTAGTTTTGCAGAATAGTCATCGAGAGTAAAAGGGGAATTTGGGTTAAAAGGGGAAGAGGTAGCCATTCCGAGAATTGCCCCCGTGCTGCTATCCATAACTATTCCCGTGACTCGGTTTGTGACGCTGTGTTTTTCTCTGATTAACTCAACCACGCTTTCCAGTTGGTTTTGTATGTAGGTGTCAATGGTTGTAATTATACTGTTTCCGTCGGTAGGCTCGACGTAGTCGGCGTACTCACCAGGCAGAGCATTACCGCCTGCATCCTTTGCGTATAGATAATATCCGTCCGTTCCTGTCAAAATATCGTTATATGAATATTCAAGACCGTATAAGCCCTGATTGTCACTGCCTGTAAAACCTAAGACGTGTGCGGCAAGAGTACCTTGTGGATATATCCTTTTGCTTTGCGCCTCGGTAAACAGTATTCCGTCCAGATTATTTTCGCTTATGAGCGAGAGAATTTTTTTGTATTCATCCTCGTTTATTTCTTTCTTTATTGTCAAGTCGAGAGTGTTTGCTCCCGATATTTTTTTGCGAAGTTCTTCTGCGTCTAGAACCAGAATGCTTGCAAGTCCCTCGGCAAGTTTGTCTATAATCTTGTCACCATCGGTCTTAACTCGTTCTTTCAGGGCCTTAGGCGAGATGAAAACACGCCAACAAGTCTGATTTGTGGAGAGAATAGTCATATTTTTGTCGTAAATTGTTCCTCTTTTTGCTTTAATAGTAGAGGTTGTAGTAATTTGGTCAAACGCCTTCTCTCGAAAATGCTCATATAAAAGGACGTCGAGCCTGAAAATGTTAACGAGAAGAAAAGAGGCAAAAAGCAAAAAGGCGATAAGAACGTATGTCGCCCTTTTCTTTGTCTTGTTTTTTGTGTTTGATAGATTGCTTTTGAACATAAATTTATCCTGATTTTAAAAAAATATAGCGACAACCGTCCGAGGTTATCGCTATATTTTATGCTCTACATATTGATATTATATCTATATAAAATAATTTTGTCCTATGTGTTTTACAAAAGGTTCTTTGCATTTTAATGTTCAACAAACAGTCTAAAAAGCGTATAACGTTTTTTAATATAAAAATCGCCCGAGCAGGCAAAAAGCATACTGCACGGACGACTTTATAGGATGTTATTTGTTTGTTTCGGTGATTATGTCCTCATATCCCTCTTCGACCTCCACATCAGTTTCGGGAGAAACGTAGGAGGAGTCCTCGTTGCGGGAAGCAACAGGGGAGTTTATATTATTGCCAAGCAGGGCAAATATACCACAGGACAAAACAAGGGCGCAGGCTGCAACCGATGAGAGCAGAGCAGAGAAGGATGTACGAAGGGGGAAATTCTTTATTGTGCTATCCTTGGCAGGGCTGTCCTTGAGTGTAAGTTTGTCGCTCACGTAATCTACAAACGAGGTAATTATGCTGCGCTCGTAGGTGGGCTTTGTGGCGGGGAGAGAGGAAGCGGACTTTCTTCTGCCTGCTTTTGCGAGAAGATAGTCTGCAAAAGTGCATTCAGCACCCTCGTGAATAACTGTATAACTGTTCTTAAGGTTTGTATATAAAGCAGTGTAAGGGTTGCTAATAGTAGTCATTTTTCTTTCTCCTTGTTTTTATTAAATTTTCTCGGCTATCCGAAGTTTTGCGCTTCTTGCACGCGGATTGTCGAGAAGTTCTTCCTCGCTTGGGAGGATAGGTTTTTTCGAGATTTCTTTAATCAAAGGGCGTTTTCCACATACACAAATCGGGAAATCTCTGGGACAAGTGCATCCCACCGAGAGTGCCTTGTAGGTTTGCTTAACAATTCTGTCTTCCAAAGAGTGGAAGGATATAATAGCAATTCTTCCGGAGGATGTGAGGTGTCTTGCAGCACTTTCAATAACCGGTTTTATAGCATCAAGTTCTCCGTTTACCTCAATTCTTATTGCCTGAAAGGTTCTTTTTGCGGGGTGAGGGCCGTCTGCTCTTGCCGTAGCGGGAATAGCGCTCTTTATCACCTCGGAAAGTTCTCCTGTGGTGCTAATCGGTGATATTGTACGCTGCCTAACTATTGCCGAGGCAATTCTGGGAGCAAATCGCTCCTCGCCATATTCAAAAATGATTCTTTTTATATCGGATTCGGAATATTCATTTACAACGTTAAATGCAGAAAGGGGAGCATCGGTGTCCATTCTCATATCGAGGGGAGCATCGTGCATATAACTAAAACCGCGTTCGGGAACGTCGAATTGGTGAGAACTGCAACCAAGATCGGCGAGTACACCGCCAAGGTTTGTGACGTTCATCTCGGTAAGAACTTGTCCAAGAGAAGAGAAATTCTCGTTTATAAAGGTTACACGGTCAAGATAATCTCTAAGACGCTCGGTTGCCGCAGAAATAGCGTTTTTGTCACGGTCAAAGCAGATAAGGCGAGAATTAGGGCCCATAGCCTTTGCTATTTCAAGCGAATGACCTCCGCCGCCGGCGGTACAGTCCACATAGGTGAAGCCGTCCCTTATATTAAGCGCGTCTATACATTCATATAAAAGTACCGACTTGTGAGAAAACTCTAAGTCCGACATCTAACATTCCTTTCCTATGAAGATTAAAGACCTCTGGAGATCATAAACTCCTTCATAGCACCAATCTTGCTCTTACGCTCGCTTTCTCTTTCGAGCCAGGTTTCCTCTGCCCAGATTCTTATCTGGCGTCCAACACCGACGAAAACGATATTTTTAGTTATACCGGCATACTCTGCCAGTTCCTCGTCGAGAATTATTCTTCCGCTGGCATCAGGGGTGCATTTTTGCGCCGAGCCCAACAGATGCTCTTGTATATCCATAGCCTCCGATTCGGGAAGACGTTGAATTTTATCTACAAACTCTGCCCAATCCTCTGCGGTGTAAATGGAGAGATAAGGGTCGAACTTTTTTGTAATGTAGAACTCATCTCCAAGTTCTTCACGGAACTTCGAGGGGATAAATACACGCTTTTTTGCATCAAGCGAGTGTGTGTAATGGCTTACAAACGACATCCTCATATCTCCTTTCCTACGTATTTTTGAAAAACGAAACCACTTTGGATGCTTTTGTGGGAAAATGGCGGTGATTTTATGGTCTTTTGCTTCACTTTGCTCCACTTTGCCCCACTTTGCTACTATTATAATATATAAGGATGAAAAAATCAAGGGGTTTTGTAAAAAAAATATTAAAAAGTTAATTTTTTTTGAATTAAGTTAATTAAATATTGTAAAAGCACTTCACAGAACTGTTTTTTTGTGTTAAAATAACTGTAAAAGAGCAAAACTTGGAAGAACTAAGGATAGATAAAGGTGAATTTATGATATCATTCTTTAAGAAATTATTTGGAATTGGAGAAAATCCTGAGAGTTATTCATATAGACTCGCAAGGGCGAAGGAGTTACACGGTCAACCTGTGCAATACGTCACTGAGCGTATAGATAACAACGAGGACGTAATAGGCAGGGGCGGATCGCTTGCCATACATAACGATACCTTTATCATCGACTCCTCAGGAGACAGGATTTTCGTCTGTGAGATAAAGCATTTAGAAACGAGTTGGCTTATGAGTGGAAACGGAGTAATTATAAGCGGACCCAATATTCTTGAAAACGGCAGAGTAAGGACTGTTACGGTTCATTTTGTGTATCATAGGAAGTAAAAAATATGAGCGAACAAGGGAATAAAACGGCGGCGCTGATTCTCGCAGGTGGAAGTGGCAGCCGTATGAATAGCGACCTGACAAAGCAGAAAATGACTCTTTTGGGCTCGTCCGTGCTTTGGCATAGCGTCAAAGCGTTTGATTTGTGCGAGGATATTTTTTGCATAGTTGTAGTTGTGCGAGAGGACGAGGTTGAGTTTGCAAAAAGTGAACTTGAAAAAGGAATAGGTAAGCCTACTTATATAGTTATTGGCGGAAAAAATAGGGCAGAGTCTGCACGTAACGGATTTTTATCTCTGCCAAGCGATATTGATTTTGTGGCAATACACGATGCGGCAAGATGCCTTGTAACCCCTGAGGATGTTTCCTTGGTAGTAAGGGCGGCGTATGTAAACGGTGCAGCAACTGCCGTTGGTAAGGTTTATGACACCTTGAAGGTTGTTAACGGTGATGGTTTTATTGGAGAAACAATAGACAGGCAAAAGGTCAGGCGAGCAATGACTCCCCAGGTATTCAATACCGAGGTTTATTCAACTGCTTTAAGCAAGAGCCCTGATTTGTCTGCGATAACCGACGATAATATGCTTGTCGAGGGCATTGGCGTACCGATTAAATGCGTAGAGGTTTCCTCTGATAACATTAAAATTACCGAAATGCGTGACCTTGAATATGCCAAAATTTTGTTAAGCGGTAGGAGAAAATAATATGTGCAATTTTAGAATTGGGCATGGATATGACGTCCATAGGCTTGTTGAAGGACGAAAACTTATACTCGGAGGAGTGGATATTCCACACGAAAAGGGATGCCTCGGTCACTCGGATGCCGACGTGCTTATCCACGCAATAATGGATTCCTTAATAGGTGCTTTGGGGCTCGGCGATATCGGAAAGCATTTTCCCGACACAGAAGATAGATATAAAGGAATTTCGAGTATTGAACTGTTAAAAAAGGTTAAGTCCTTGTTAACCTGTGCCGGTGCTACGGTTGTAAACATAGATGCAACATTAGTGATACAAAGACCGAAAATAGCACCCCATATAGAAAAGATGCGTCAAAATATTTCTTCTATATTAGATATTGAAATAAAAAGAGTTAATATAAAAGCAACCACCGAGGAAAGGCTCGGTTTTACAGGAAATGAGGACGGAGCATCGGCGCACGCGGTGAGCCTTATCGAACTTATATAAAATAAAAAGCCATCTACCAAAAGGAAGATGGCGGGAAACGGATATGACCGATGTATATATTCACGTCTTTTTCTTTATACTGTCGGCATCGGGCGCACCGTTTTATTTGCCCCTCATTATAATATGTATAAAATAATATAAAGTTACATTAGGAAAGAGGTTATTATGATTAAAATTTCCCCATCGGTTCTTGCCGCCGACCTTTCACGACTTTGCGATGAAGTGCTTGAAATAGAAAAAGCGGGTGCGGATATGGTACATTTAGATGTAATGGACGGAATGTTCGTTACGAATATGTCCTTTGGCAATCCAGTAATTGAAGCGTTAAGAGATAAGACGGATATGGTTTTCGATGTGCATCTTATGATCGAAGCACCCGAGAGATACATAGATCGCTTTATTGATGCAGGCGCAGATATCCTCACCTTCCACTACGAGGCGTGTGCGGACTCACTTGCAGCGTTAAAGCATATTCGAGAGCGTGGTGTCAAGGCGGCTATTTCTGTAAAGCCCAAAACTCCCGTGAGTGCAATATATGACCTGCTTGAATACTGTGATATGGTTCTTATAATGACAGTAGAGCCGGGTTACGGGGGACAGTCACTGATTCCCGAATGCCTTGACAAGGTAGCAACCTTGAGAGCGGAAATTGAAAGAAGAGGACTGGATATTGACATTCAGGTCGATGGCGGAATAAACGCAAACAATGCACCTGTTGCCATTAAAAAAGGTGCAACCGTCTTGGTAGCGGGTAGTTCTGTTTTTAAGGCAATCGACAGAAAACAAGCAATTGACAATTTGAGAAAGTCTTGATATTCTGCATAAAAAACAAGGCAGAAACGCGTATATAAATAAAACCGACAGAATTGATTCTGTCGGTTTTTGCTCGTTGATTAAACAAAAATTTAAATATCAAAGGATGTTTGGTCACTTGGAATTTTGGGGTTGTTTTTTACCGTCGTGAAAGGCAGACCGAGATGCTCGTATGCAAGATGAGTAACACAACGTCCGCGAGGGGTTCGAGAAAGGAAACCTATCTGCATAAGATATGGCTCGTAAACATCCTCGATAGTGATTGCTTCCTCGCCTATGGTTGCGGCAATTGTTTCAAGTCCCACAGGACCGCCTGAATAGAACTTAATAATTGAAGTGAGCATTTTTCTATCGATATTGTCAAGACCAAGTTCGTCTATTTCAAGTGCTTTCAGAGCCAGGTCTGCGATTTCCGAGGTAATCGTTCCGTTACCCTTGACAAGCGCAAAATCTCTAACTCTCTTTAGAAGTCGGTTGGCAATACGTGGAGTTCCTCTTGATCGAGATGCAATGGCAAGCGCTCCGCTCTCTGTAATTTTAATATCAAGTATGTTAGCCGAGCGTTTTACAATGGTTGCAAGTTCCTCTGGTGTATATAATTCGAGTCTAAGTGGCACTCCAAAACGGTCACGAAGAGGGGTTGAGAGTTGTCCTGCTCTTGTTGTCGCACCTATAAGAGTGAAGCGGGGAATAGGCAGGCGAATACTTCTTGCACTTGGTCCTTTACCTATTATGATATCGAGGGCATAGTCCTCCATAGCGGGATAGAGAATTTCCTCCACCGCGCGGGAAAGACGGTGTATCTCATCAATGAATAATACATCACCCTCTTGTAAATTCGTGAGAATTGCGGCAAGATCACCCTGCTTTTCGATAGCAGGACCTGATGTTGTACGAATATTTACCCCCATTTCGTTAGCAATAACGCCTGAAAGTGTGGTTTTTCCAAGACCGGGAGGGCCGTAGAGTAAAACGTGATCAAGAGCCTCGCCACGCATTTTTGCCGACTCTATGTAAATTCTGAGATTTGACTTTACCTGTTCTTGACCTATATAGTCGTCAAGCGTTTTAGGTCGAAGATTATTTTCCACCTCGGAGTCCTGAATAGAGTCATATTCGGAGGAAACTATTCGGTTTTCAAAGTCAAAGTCGCTAAACTCTTCCATCATAGTGTCTGTCCTCCTTTGTTATCTTGTCAGTTTTTTCAACACGATTCTTATGATTTCGCCCGTATCGGTTGAAGGATCGATGCCCTTGATAGCCGAAAGAACGGAGTTCTTATCATATCCAAGAGCCATAAGAGCCTCGGTGGCATCGGCGAGATTTCCGCTTGTATGTGCCACAGCACCAATATTGCCAAGCGAAGCCCCCGTCATAGCGGAAGATGCGGGCATAAAGTCCTTTGCAATCTTGTCTTTGAGTTCAAGGACTATCCTTGCGGCGGTTTTTGCACCGATATTTTGTGCTTTTGATATAGATTTTGTGTCCTCTGTTGCAATTGCCATAGCGAGTCTGTCGGGGGGGAGAATGGAGAGAATGCTCATAGCCGCCTTAGGTCCAACGCCGCTAACCGAGGTAAGCAGGTTAAAGGTGTTTTTCTCCATAGGCGAACCGAAACCAAAGAGTTCGACTCCGTCCTCGCGTACTGCAAGATAGGTGTATAGTTTTACCTTTTGTCCTACTTTTGAGGCGAGCGACTCGGAGGTAATAAGGCTAATAGTAAGTTGATAGCCCACACCACCACAGTCGATAACGCACATATTTATATCTCTGACTGCAAGTTCGCCTTGTAAATAATAAAACATTCTTTACCTCTTCAATTACTTTTGTTTTTGGGTATAACCGACTTGATTCCACGCTCAAGTTTTTCACGAGTGAGTGTGATATCCCTGCCACAACCGTCGCAAATAATACGTACGTCTGAGCCACCACGAGCAACCGTGAAGACAAAAGACCCACAGGGATGCGGTTTTTTCATATGCAATCTGTCTTTAACCTCAAACTTAATCGACAAAACGCAACCCTCCTAACTTATCTAAACAATTATAACATAAAAATAAATAAATGTAAATAGCGAAAACTAAATAATTATAAAAAGTGACATAGAAAAGAGAGGAACAAATTGATTGCACCTCCCTTAAATTTCTAATATTACCAAGCGTTAATTCGCCTAAAGTGCTTAATAAATAGTTCGGTCTTTTGATTTGCAATAGATAAATAATTCAACCATAAGTACAATAATTTTAGATGTAAGGTCTTGCTTAACACATGATATTAACAAATAAAAAACTGCTGCGAAAAATAAATTATACAAGAGTAAATTAGTAATACTGCCTTGATTTATATCAGAAATAATTAAAAAAGACCATTTACAATCTGTTTCGCTCTATCGGTATATGATGAAAAAACAGGTTTCAGAATAGTTGGATTTTGCTGTTTGTATTAGTTGCTTTAATACTATCAAAATCACTTAATCATCGCGTCCAAACATAGAGGTGTATTCGGTTTGTTCTGTTGCGCTTCTTTTCTTTGTTTCTATGGCATCATCCACCTTGTTGATACCCTTTTTAATAAAGTGAACCGCTACACAGCACAGGGCATACAAAACCGAGAAAATAACCACCCAGGCTATAACCGAAGCGGGGCCGTTGCTTTCTATTCCTAACAGAGGTATAAAGATGAGAATAAAGGTTGCAAGTAGGATAGCATAGTGCAACAGGGCTTTTAACCAGAATTTAACAGTGAATATTGAGTATATAAATTCCGCTAGAGCAGTAATAAAACCGAATACTAAAATCAAAAGAAATCTTCCACCCGAAACAAAGGCGTTCGTGGGGGATGCAATAATAGCGAAAAGGTAGTATAATGAGAGGATAAGCAGGGTGTAGCCCGCCCCTCTTAAAAAGAATTTTTCAAATTTTCTCATAAACGACTCCACAAAAAAGATTATACTTATTGTATCACAATCAATTTATAATTGCAAGAAGAGTAAAACAATTCCACAAATATTGTATATAATGAATAAAAATTCATTTTGTGACAGAATATACAGAGTTAGTGGTTGACAAATCTTAAAAATAATATTATAATTATAATAATGAAAATATTTATGAGGTTTTATCCGTATGAACAGAAAAACAGCGAGAGAAAATGCTTTTATCCTTTTGTTTGAAAATGCTATCAAAGAGATTTCAAAGGATGAAACTGCAGAGGAAATATATGCCAAAGCCACCGAAATCCGTGGGCTTGAGGTTGACGGTTATGTAAAGAAAGTGTTCTTTGGCAGTATTGAAAACGCACAGATAATATCCGAAACGGTGGAAAAGTGCCTTGTCGGTTGGAGCAAAGAGCGTGTTTCCTTTGTTTCTCTTGCCATTATCACGCTTTCTACATACGAACTTATGTTTATGGAGGATATTCCTGTTCGTGTTTCTATAAACGAGGCTATCGAACTTTCCAAGAAGTACGACGAGGAAAAGGCATATTCCTTTGTAAATGGCGTGCTTAATAAAGTGGCAGAGGTTCTCGGCAGAAAATGAGAGAGGGGATTATTCTCGGAATAGATACAAGCAATTATACGACCTCCGTCGCGGCAATAACCGTGGGCGGAGGACTTGTTGCTAACATTAAAAGACCGTTGACTGTAAAGGCGGGGGAATGTGGGTTAAGACAGGCAGATGCCGTGTTTGCCCACATTAAAAATCTTCCCTCGGCAATGCAGGAATTAAAAGAACATATAGACGGTAAGGAGATTTTGGCAGTTTCGGTTAGCGAAAGGCCCAGAAATCAGGAAGGCTCGTATATGCCTTGTTTTTTGAGTGGCGTTGCAGTAGCAGAGGGTATAGCATCGGCACTCGGAGTCGATTTATACAGAGTGTCGCACCAGTGCGGTCATCTGATGGCAGGCATTTACTCATCAAATAGGTACGAACTTATTGAGAGAAGTTTTGGCGCTATGCATATATCAGGTGGAACAACCGAACTGCTTTTGTGTAAGTATGGCGAAAACGGATTTGATGCGACAATTGTCGGTGGCACCAAGGACCTCAACGCAGGACAGGTTATAGACCGTGTAGGGGTAAAAATGGGGCTTTCTTTCCCCGCTGGCCCTATGGTTGAAAAGTTGGCTCTTGAATATCAGGACAAACCTATAAATCGCCGTCCTTCAACCGACGGTTGTTTCTTGAATTTGTCAGGCCTTGAAAACATAGCAGAAAAACTGTATGAAGACACATTGGATAAAAATGCAGTTGCCCATTTTGTTCTCAGGTATTTAGGGCGGGGAATTGTTGAAATTTGTCAAAAATTTCTCGAAGAATACGGTGATATGCCGATGCTTTTTGCAGGTGGCGTAATGTCAAACTCTATTATTAAAGAGATGATTGACGGGGCTATTAAGGATAGCAGTTTTGCGGAGCCGTCTTTAAGTTCGGATAATGCGGTTGGTGTCGCGGCGCTCGGGCTTTTAAGATATAAGAATAACACTAATTAATCGATGATTTTTACTAATTAAAAAGGAGGAAGCATGGATATTTCGGCATTAAGAGAAAGACCGAATTCATCGAGAATGTCGGTATCCGAACTTAATGATTTTATTAAAAAAGTCTTTGAGAATACTTCCTTACTTCGTGCTGTTTCGGTAAGTGGTGAAATATCAAATTTTGTTCGCCACCGTAGTGGTCACTTGTATTTCTCCTTGAAGGATGACACAGGACAGATTAAGGCGGTAATGTTCTCCTCCTCGGCACAAAATCTGAAATTCGAGCCTGAAAATGGTATGAAAGTCACTGTGCGCGGCTCGGTTTCGGTATATGTCAAGGACGGAACATATCAATTATACGTCAAAACCATGCAACCCGATGGCATAGGTGAATTGTATCTCGCCTACGAGCGTTTGAAAGCCAAACTGTCAGCGGAGGGCTTGTTTGATCAATATAGAAAAAAGGATATTCCGAGGTTTCCGAAGGCTATCGGTGTAGTGACCTCGCCAACTGGTGCGGCGGTAAGGGATATTATCAACATTCTCCGTCGCAGATACCCTATGGCAAAGGTTTATGTTTACCCTGCGCTTGTGCAGGGCGAGGGGGCGGAGGCTTCGCTTATAAAAGGCGTGGATTATTTTGACACCTCTGGACTTGTTGACACTATTATAGTTGGCAGGGGAGGAGGCTCTATCGAAGACCTTTGGGCGTTTAACAGCGAGGCACTTGCGCGCCGTATTTCATCGGCAAATATCCCGATAATCTCGGCAGTAGGACACGAACCCGACTTTACTATATGCGATTTTGTTTCAGACCTACGAGCGCCCACGCCCTCTGCTGCGGCAGAACTTTGCTCGGTGGATATAAATGAGTTGTTTATATCGATTGACGTCATGTCGGACAGGTGTGATAGAGCGATTTTGAACAGGGTAGAAAGATTAAAAGAGAGGTTTGAAAGGGTTAAAGAGAGCAGCGTTTTTCTTCAACCCAAACTGTTGTTTGCAGATAAAAGAGTATGTTTGGAACAACTTTCAAATAGAGTAGTCGAGCGAATAACGAGACTCGTTAAAGAAAAAAGGGCAGACCTATCGATTATAGTGGCAAAACTAGACGGCTTAAGCCCATTGTCCGCCCTCGCACGAGGCTTTCTTATAGCAGAAAGGGATGGTAAAACCATAGCAACTTCCCGCTCGGTGGAAAAAGGTGATGAAATCACCCTTCGCTTTGCCGACGGAAAAAGACGGGCAAAAATGGTTGATTAGAATATTAGAGGATAAAAATATGGAAAAAATAAATTTTGAAGAGGCTCTATCCACATTAGAGGCAGAGGTGCGCAGGCTGGAGGGTGGAAATTTGACTCTCGACGAGTCTATTGAGGCGTACGAAAAGGCTATTGAACTTGTAAAGTGGTGTAGTGCGGAACTTACAACCGCCGAGCAAAAGGTTATGCTACTAACCGAAGCGTCAGACGGAAGTGTAAGCGATACACCCTTTTTAGATAGAGATGAGACTTGACCAGTATCTTGCCGAAGCAGGCCTGCTTTCAAGCAGAAGCGAGGCGAAAACGATGATAACCGAGGGGGCGGTCTATGTGGACGGTCGCCAGGTGACAAAGCCCTCATTTGATGTATCAGGACTTGAAGATAAGGTTACGGTTGATATGTCAAAAAAAGAGTATGTTAGTCGGGGTGGAGTCAAACTAAAAGGAGCATTGACTACCTTTGGTATAAGCGTAGAGGGGCGAAAATGGCTCGATATCGGTGCTTCAAGCGGAGGATTTACAGACTGCTTGTTAAAGCACGGGGCATCTCACGTAATTGCCGTGGATTCTGGAGTGGGACAATTGGTACACAGTGTTGCAAACGACTCACGAGTCACCGTAAAGGAGCATTATAACGCAAGATATATGAAAAGAGAGGATTTAGAATATCTTCCGTCGCTTGTTGTGATGGACGTTTCCTTTATCTCCGCAACATATATTATTCCTGCAATTGCCGAGGTAACAGAGCAGGGGGCTGAGTTTGTCTGCCTTATAAAGCCACAGTTTGAGGTTGGCAAGTCGGAGGCCAAGCGGTCTTAGGAAGACAACCACCTATCCCAACTCCTTGGCTCACAGAACGACATGGCTACGATCCGACTTCGCAACATATATTATTCCTGCAATTGCCGAGGTAACAGAGCAGGGGGCTGAGTTTGTCTGCCTTATAAAGCCACAGTTTGAGGTTGGC
>JAZUPL010000027.1:0-15306 GCA_045605175.1 Eubacteriales bacterium
TCTTACTAATACTACTGCTATTCCTATTGTATTTGCTATTAGTGATGGTATTGGTGTTTGGGGATTTAAGAGTTTTTTCTTGGCTGTATAGAGGATATTCTTATTTGTATGAATTGGAATATTTGCTTTTGTTTTATGACATAGTGGTTCTTGGATTAATCCTTTTCAACACATTTTCCGAGTTGTTTTAATCACTAATATGTATTAAAATGGCATACAAACTGTTGAAAACGAATGTCGATTTTCTATTTTCAACACTCAAATATATATTTTCAACACTTTATGAGGAGGTACAAATGAGGAACAGTAAAACAAGAGCAAGGTGCAATAAGAGGCAACTCGGCAAGGCAAAAGGGGTTGTCCGAACTTACAACGATGTGCAAGACAGGTTTGCCGACATATTGGAGAACGACACAAGCATTAAGGATTTTATCTGCAATTATCCTCTTTCTAACTTTCCTATTGAGAACGGCAAGTATACTTCGGATTTCTACTGTACTACTACCAAAGGAGAGATTGTGGTTTATGAGTGTTGTTTCCGAAGCCATATCACTAAACCTCTCACAGCAAAATTACTTGATACTTCTCGAAATTATTGGCTTAAAAGAGGTATAGATTGGAGGCTTGTGTTAGATGCAGAAAAATGATTTGCTTAAATACAAAGAGAATATTTACAGGGTTCTTTCAATGAACGAAGATAAGGTGTTAGCAATCGACTGTATTAATCTCACTATGCCGAAATGGATTGATTTGTTTGATTCGCAGGATTGCTCCGCTTGTTCCGAGGAGAAACTTCTTAGTGTTGCAAACAGGAATTTCCCCAAGATAGAAGACCTCACACAAGAACAGATAAAGGTAATGCATAATAGATTCACGCTTATTGCTCCTATAATTTCTTATATTACCGACGAACCTATGAAAAACCGATTGATTTCAGATATGGCAGAAAGGTACAAAGTCAGCAAGCAAACCGTTCGGAAATACCTTTGTCTCTATCTTGCATTTCCTAATATTACAATCCTTGCTCCTACAAATAAAGAGGAACAAAAGGAACTTACCGCCAACGAAAAGAACTATCGGTGGGCACTAAACAAATACTTCTATACGAGATACAAAAACTCACTTAGGACCACTTATCTCTATATGCTTAGGGATAAATATACTAATGAAAATGGTGAGTTGGTTCAGCCGCATCCCACCTTCCGACAGTTCCAATACTTCTACTCCAAACACAAGAACCTCCAGACCTATTATATCAGCAGGGACGGCTTGAGTAATTACCAACGAAATCACCGCCCATTACTCTGTGAGGGAGTTCGGGACTTTGCTCCAAATGTAGGGATAGGAATGCTTGACAGTACTGTGTGTGACATATACCTTATTAACGAAAGTGGTGAGGTTGTAGGCAGACCGATACTTACCGCTTGCCTTGATGCTTACAGTGGCTTATGTATGGGATATTCTCTCGGTTGGGAGGGTGGTGTTTATTCTCTCCGCGCTCTTATGCTCAATGTAATTTCTAATAAGGTGAGCCACTGTAAGAATTTCGGTATTAGTATTGAAATGGACGAGTGGGATTGCAGTGAATTGCCCTCCACATTAGTAACCGACAGAGGTTCCGAATACAAATCCGCAACATTCGAACAAATCACAGAACTCGGCTTGTCGGTAATAAACCTTCCTCCTTATAGGGCTGACCTTAAATCTGTTGTAGAGAAATTCTTCGATTGCATTCAGTCGCTTTATAAGCCACTTCTCAAAGGAAAAGGTGTTATAGAGGAAGATTTTCAAGAACGAGGTGGGCACGATTACAGGAAGGATTCTTGCCTTACTATTGAAGAATTCGAGAAGATATTAATACACTGTATCCTTTACTATAATAACAGCCGAATTATAGACCTCCCCACCGAAAAAGAAGTAATCGATAACAGTGTGTTACCACACGCCTCCTCCCTATGGAAATGGGCTAAAAACTGTGCTGGTGCAAATCTTATAAAAATGGATAAGCAAACACTCACACTATGCCTTTTACCAAGAACCGGGGGCAAATTTACAAGGTCTGGGTTGGTGGTAAATAAACTTAGATATACCGCAGAGGGATTTACCGAAAGGTATCTTCAAGGTGGTGATTGTACTGTTGCATATAATACCGACAATGCCTCTACGGTGTGGCTCATAGAGAATGGTTCCTATATCCCTTTTAGGCTAATCCTTAGTGACTTTGAAGATATGAGCCTCTCGGAAATTGAGGCTCTCACGAGCAGGAAAAAGGCACTTACGGAGAGTGAACAGGAATGCAATCTGCAGGCTCGCCTCGCCTTAATCGAGAGTATAGAGACCATTGCACACAGCTCTAAAAGAGGGGTAAGGAGCATTAGAAATATTCGGAGCACAAGAACAAGAGAAGCTAAGAAAAAGCACCGAGACTATGTGGAGGAAAGCAATGGATAATGCAGTAAAATATATGCCTCCTATGCTGACAGGAGAAGAACTTAGGAATGCACTAACAGCTCTGCCACCCTATAACGCTACTATACGCAACGCTCCTACTGCTGAAAGGCTTATTGAACTCAATAACCTCTATGAGATTTACTACCCCTCTGCAATGTCGGAAGAAATCTACTGCAAGCTTTATTTGGCACTCCTCCGCTCACTGCAAAAGAAAGGCACAAAAACCGCTACTACGCAGGGGAATCTTAATCGGCAAGGAGCTATTAACGGTATTATTGGAGGCAGTGATTCATTTACAATACTCGGCAGGTCGGGTATTGGCAAGTCGGCTACAATCAATCGGGCAATCTCACTAATATCTCCAAAAGATATGATTGTAATTGACGAGCCATATCGCAGGATTGCTCCGATTATTACGGTGCAAACTCCATACGACTGTTCTGTTAAGGGATTGCTCCTTGAAATCCTACGAGAAGTAGATAAAGCTCTCGGTACAAACTACCACGCTAACGCTGTCAAGGCAAGAGCCACCACCGACGCTCTTATAGGTTCTGTATCAAATATTTGTCTGCACTCGGTGGGACTGTTAATTATCGACGAGTTTCAGAATATTTGTGGTAAAAACGGTGCTAACCTTATGGGAGTTCTCCTTAACCTTATAAACAGCAGTGGTATCTCGGTGGCAATGGTCGGCACCCTTGAAACGAAAGCATTTTTCTCTGATGCATCCTTTCAACTTTCCAGGAGGTCTCTCGGTCTGCAGTATGATACGCTCCCTCTCGGAGAGCACTTCTGTAACCTATGTCGACAACTCACCTCTTACCTATATGTACGAAATGATTTTACGCTCACCGACGAGGTAGTTCATTGGCTTCACGCTCACAGCAACGGAGTAATAAGTGTGGTAGTTTCCTTAATAAAGGATGCACAGGAAATAGCAATCCTAAATGGTAGTGAAACGCTGTCAATCTCAACGCTGAACTTGGCTTATCAGCAACGGCTCACTCTATTGCACAATCACATAACTTTAAAGCAGATAAAGCA
Source organism: Eubacteriales bacterium (assembly GCA_045605175.1). Lineage (GTDB taxonomy): Bacteria > Bacillota > Clostridia > Oscillospirales > CAG-272 > UBA1740. The sequence goes on from JAZUPL010000027.1 coordinate 3,496, forward strand.
CTCTCCTCTCAGCAGTGTTGTGATGTCTGTGGAACAGACGATCACAACGATTACGGAGAATTGCATAGTCGATACTGTAGGGCTTTGGAAGAAGGCTGGTGGGGATTTAATCGGTATGCTTAAAGAGCAGATTACAATCGAGGAGATTCCTTTATGTTGAACTATATCCCCACTATACACGAGGACGAACTTGTTTATAGTTGGCTTTCTCGCATATATACGCACAGTGGTTTTCTGTCGCATAAAGAAACTCTTCGATATATGCTATTCAGCAAGAGCAACAACCCAAGTATTGAGTTTATCGGTCACCTCAGCAGTGAATTTCACTCTCTGATATCGCAGGTTATATCTATGGAAGAATTGGCAACCGAACATACGATGTTCCCTCATTATGGAAGGTTTATACCACTTGGGCAGAAGCAACGAGCCTTGCATCACTTAACCACGGATTACTGTGATGCTCATACGCTATTCTGTATTTTACCGAGGGGAAAAAACGAACGCTATCTTAAATATTGCCCTCTCTGTATTTCAGAAGATAGGAGTAAGTACGGTGAAGCCTATTGGCACCGCATACACCAAATAAGGAACATAAGTATATGTCCTAAGCACTGTTGCTACCTTGAATCCTCTAATGTTTTTGCTAATTCTGAGAAGGTGTTTACGCTATCCTCTGCCGAAGAAAATGCTCTTATAATATCTCCGAGAGTGGCTACCGACAATACCTTAATTAAGTACGCTAAGTATTTGGCAGAGGTATTTCTCACACCAATGGATTGGGACTTGGAGATACCTATAAGTTCGGTATTTTATTACGCCTTGCAGGGGTCTTCTTATATGCCAAAATCCACGAAGGCAAGGAATACAAAGAGGCTTTCGGAGGATTTGAAGGCTTTTTATAATAAGATGGGCATACCAAACGCAAGTATATACCAAATTCAGAGGACACTACTCGGTGATAGGTTCGACTTCTCAGTAGTATGTCAGATTGCTTTTTTCCTCGGTATATCTCCTAAAACGCTCGCTGCTCCTAACCTCACAGACGAGCAAATCGGGTTGGAACAATCCTCGCATTATATGAGAGGTAAAACAACTGTCGATTGGAAAACGCTCGATTGGGAGATTGCTCCTAAGTTGGAGAAGTTGGCATACGCTACATACTATGGCACAGCAGGTAGACCTTCAAGATTGTCGGAGAGGACAGTGTATCGGGAGCTCGGGTTAAATTCACACGCATTGGAGAATATGCCACAGTGCAAAAGGATAATGGAAAGGTATGCCGAGCCTTATGAATCAGCCTACGCAAGGAGAATTATTTGGGCTTACCGCAGGCTACAATCGGAGAGGGCAGGTTTGCCAATATATTGGACAGATATACGGCAACTCAGTGGTGTTAAGGCTCACAATCTCGGCAAGGTTCTCCCCCTCCTCTCTGCTTATACCGATAACGCTACCGCAGAGACTATCATATCTCTCACTCCTTAAGCACCGCTCTCAACTCTATTGTACTCATCGGATGCCTCGGCATACAGCTGGGGCATTCTTTTTATCAGTCGAAAGAACTCCTCTCTCAATATACCGCCACTGTCATTTAGAAAAACAGCCACAATAGGAATGTCTATAAATCGGTTAAACTCCCTCGCATTCATACCTATCAAGTGGCAATTTTCTTCATTGATTACCCAACGATTTATATGTGAGGCTTTCGACCTTTTCACCTTCCTCTTAAATTCCTCCTCCACTGTCTCTAAACGAGGCTCACTTTCTATGCTCTTGCCATTGATTTTTACTTTTAAATCTTTTTCATTACTGTTGGTGTCATTAATCTGAATGTTAATTGTCATTGAGTACTATCTCCTCTATTGAATTTCTGTCGAGCCACTCAAGGAACTTGTCCCTAACTATGTACTCCTTTTTCCCTATCTTTACGGTTGGAATTCCCTCGGTGGACAGCAGTTGTCTAAACTGATACGCCGAGAAGTTAAATAGGTATCGGTCTCTCATTCCTATCAACGACGGAAGCTCTGATTTTGTTAAATTTAGTTTATTCATATAAATCTCCTTATATTTTTATATTCTTTTTACTACTGATAATGTTATGTATATATAGTATAACTTTACATGCCATTTGAATCGGCTGATGCTCCTTTCTTAATTTAAATATAGACGCTCACCGCTTTTTCTCAACACGCTTTCGATGCTACCGAAAACAATTTTCTCTTGTTTCCTTGCTCGTTATAGCACGCTTCGGCTCGCTCGATAAAATCATTCGCCACAGGTCTCAGCACCGAATCTTTGTCACAGAAAACCGTTCGTAGCTTAACCGACTGTTTAATGCAGTACTCGATACGCTCGCAGGCATACTCGTCGCACTTCTTTCGCCACGTTACTTTCTGAGAATACTTCTTGTTAATATGCTCCTCAAGCTCTATGGCTAAGCTCCGGCTCGGATTACTAATCAACGTAATATGGATATGCGGTGTTACCTCATTTACATACCCCTCCTCGTTTGCCTTAAACTCCTTTCTGCCGTATTTGCAAGCCACAACTTGTCCGTCGTGTGTGTTCGAACTGCTGACACCGATTACTGCAATACAGCTGTAACCCCTGCTTTTACAGGTGTACTCCAGGAATCTTTTTATTGCATTCGCTTTCTTCACCGCATCCTCCATTGTTCCGAACGCCTTGTAGTTAATATCCACAGTATTGAAATGTGTTTCTCTTGCCCTCATATGTCACCTCTTAGTTATCTTGATTTTATGTTCTATATATTAATACAACGTTTATTTCATTAAAACAGCCACTTTTTCGACAGTTTTATAAAATATTTATTCTTTTGCCCACAAATTGCTCCCATTATATATATACAACATTTTTTTGCATTTTTTGTACGACAGATTTACCACTGCATAGTTCAAATCTATCTTCCGAAAAATCGTATCAGAATTAGTTGACGATTATCCCCCTCAGCGTTATAATACTCGTACAATTCTAATAAAAGTTTGTTTTGGAGGCATCACTATGATTTGGGGCTATTGCCGTTGCAGTACGCATAAGCAAAAGATTGACCGTCAGAAAGAAAACATTTTGAAGCTGTATCCTACTGCGGTAATTGTATGTGATTTTTACACGGGTCGCACGCTCGACCGTCCTAACTGGACGGCTACACGCAAAAAATTCAGGAGCGGTGATATTGTGGTATTCGATGAGGTTAGCCGTATGAGCCGAAACTCCGAGGAAGGCTTTGCACTATATGAGGAACTCTACAATGAAGGCATTGAACTCCACTTCCTAAAGGAACCTCACATAGATACCACTGTGTACCGCGGAGTTCTCGAAAAGATGATTCAGTCCACAGGCACTGCGGTGGATTATATTATCGAAGGAATTAACAAATATCTTATGGCGCTCGCGCGAGAGCAAATAAGACTTGCCTTTATCCGAGCCGAGCAAGAGGTTGACTTTCTCAGAGCACGTATACGCGAGGGTATCAGAGAGGCACATATCAGAGGCTCTGTATCGGGACACCCTATCGGTTCAACGTATGAAACAAAAAAGTCCGTAGAGTGCAAAAAGATAATCAAAAAGCACTCGTTGGACTTCGGTGGTACTCTCAAGGATATAGATGTCATCAAGCTCTGCGGTTGTGCAAAGGGGAGTTACTATAAGTACAAAAAGCAGTTGTTAGAGGCTATATGATGAAAAAAGAGGTGCAACGATCTGCACCTCTTTTTTGTCACTGATATTATGTATTCTTTTTCCGCTTGTACACCTTGAACGTATGCACGTTGTAACCGAGCTCTATGGCTTCAAGCTCTCCTCGTCTGTCAACGCTGAGGACAATATCCTCGAAATCACAGTCCAAGCATTTGTAATAGTTTTCGCGATAAACAAGGACAACGGTATCAAAGCTCTTCAAGACTTCCGACTTAATGTCCTTCCTTTTTGGAAGCTTATCGCGTCTACGCTCCACCTTTCGCTCAACCAACGCACTCACTACAAGGGGTACGTTAAGCTTTCTTGCAAGCATTTCGAGGAATCCTATGTGAGGTGACTCGGGGATAAAGTCGTAATCAAGTATTACTATGAGCCCAAGGTCTTCGGTCTCACAAGCTCTGTCGTGAATATATATGTCGGCAGGCTCCTTCGTACTGTCAATTATAAATCCGCACTTATCAAGTCCTTCGACTGCATCGTCAAACTTTTTCTGATGCGCCTCGGACATCTCACCTCTCAAGGCTTCGGAGTACGGGAATCTGTCTCTTATACATACTATCCTCGCCCTAACGTAGCGCTCCTCTTCCACGGGATTGATTATAAGAACAGATTTGCCGTAAGTCGCGTGGTAATCTATCGCAATCTGCAGAGCAACCGATTCCTGCCCCATTCCGGGTCTGCCTACTACAGGAAGCACTTTGCCTTTATAGTTTTCAATTTTTTCAATCATAGTAAGCCCTCCACTTTAAGATTCCATAATTTTACGAAGCTCGTCTACCGACACACGCAGGGTGCAATACGAACCTATCCCCTTTACGGTCGGTCGCTCGATAATCTTGCACTCACACAGCTCGTCGATTACATTCGCGGCTCTGCCGTAGCCAATCCTAAACGTACGCTGTATCAGAGCAGTTCCTATTTTATCCTTAAATTCGGGATGCTCTACCAAAAACAAAAGTGTTTTATACGTATCCTCGGAAAACTGTTTTCTATTCATTTGTTTTCCTCCTCGTTATATTTAGAAAAATCGGTTAAGCGCACATAAAGAATCAAGTCCGATTGAAGATTATTTTTCTCGGAGAAGATGAAGATATCTCTGCCGTATCTTTTAAGCTTTCTAAGGTATTCTTGCAAGAATTTGCCCTCGCTCTCGTCAAGCCTTTCTGTAACGTTCAAAAGGACGATAGGTCTCTCGTCCCCACGTGATATTTTCTTTTCAAGAAGCTCGAGAAACTCGCCTAAGTGATATTTGAGCGTATCGCTTTCACCGAGAGGCTCGGGTGTTTTCACTCCCTTATAATCTTCACCGTCAAAAACGAGAGCACTGTTGTAACCGAAGGATCCAAGCACAAGGCTTGTATCCTTCTTTTCGTACCTTCCTACGTAAAGCCGTTCTATCATTTACTTTCCTCCGAAAGTGCATTTTTAAGTCTTGTAAGCAGGCACGAAATAAAGCCACTCTTTCCGATATGCTCTATATATCCCGTATTGAACTGTTCCATATCGAATATCACAGATAGGAGGGCTAAAACCTCTACCGCCGTCAGCACATCGATAGTTTCCTTGCCAGGCAAATCGTCCCCTTGCAGGATATAATCGTATTCACCGTAGGCTCTGTCAAGCTCATCCTTCACAGGAGAACCCTCAAGTCCCAAAGTGAAATAGAGCTCGTTATACTTTTCGGAAAAGAAGTCGCAAAATTCCTTCGCGATACCAATATAATAGGGCTGACAATCTCCCTCTTTAATCATATGCTCGGCACTTTTATCCGAGAAGAAGGACACGTACTTATCCGAGCACAGCTCCTTACAAAAAATAGTAAAGTTCTCACCGTAACGCTCAAGCATTGTTTTGTTCATTTTGCAATTCTCCTTTTTGTTGATACATATATATTATACCACACCACCCTCTCATTTCCCAACTGAAAATCGGGGTGTTTTTGAAAGTGCTATGATGCCTAAAAAACTGCACTGGTTGCATTTTGAGAGCTAAGCAGTCAACTGCACTTAAATGCTCTACGATTTGGTCCAAGCCAATCCTTCCAAGTGTGGGAGCAAGTGATATCTAATCGAGAAGAACAAAAAGGAGCGGACTGGATCCACTCCTTTTTGCTATCATTTTAGTGCTCCCCACAAAGTGTATTTAGGGCAATTTCTGCCTTCGCAAGCACACTGACCTTGCGTTACAGATGTAAACACTCCCTCATAGCATTTTCCGCGAGTACCAGGATTTGGTGTTTCAGAACAGTTGGCATAGGTGCGCTTTCTTGCGCCACCCCAATTGGCGCAAGTTGCACAGCATTTAGTAGATTTTGTTGCAGTCCACATATAATTTCTCCTTATATGATTTATTTATTGAAAAGCATTCCGCTACAGTCACCATTACCAATTATTTTTCCGCAGAAGTCAACGGTAACATTTCTCGTCTTATCGTATCTGCCAAGTATTTTTCCATTGAAGTCTCTTATCGTTTTATCTCCGTTAGGTTTGACTTCAATTTTAGCAATAATTTTCCCATAAAAATCTCTGATTATCTGTTCTGCCATTTTATTCCTCGCCGAACTCATCAACTATAATTTTAATTGCTTCGCTTAAAGTCATTTCGTCATCGGCTTCGTCGCTTTCATACTCACCGTCCTCTATCACGATGCTTTTTGGGGCTGTAGTTTCACAATCCAAGCCTTCAGATTCTATAGTCGATAATACGTCTTCGAAACTACATACCAATGATATGACTTGCGCATAAAACTCTTCGCATTCAGAATCAAATTTGACACATGTTTCAAAGAATTCTTCGAACTTATCTTCACTAAAATCGAATGAACAGCCTTTTAATGAATCGAAAAATTCGTCCATTTTTATGCGAAAATCATACATAGTTGCTCTTGCCCAACCAATCCAACAAAAACCAATAACGAGCACCGATATAAATGAAATTGAAGCAAGCGTTATGCCAAGTGAAATATTAAAAGATGCCACGGCAAAAGATGCGATAAATAACAGTAGCATGATAGGCAACAGCACGTAACTCAGCGATGCCATAAATATTTTTAACGAATAGCCCTTAGACGGTTCCCATCGGGTACCTAACCTTATTGGCACTTGATTTCCAAGCGGCGGCGGAGGGGACGGCATTTTTTTACACAAATCATATTCCAACGAAAACTTTTTTAGCTTCACTTTATCTGCTAAAACCTCTAATACGTCGCCGCTATCTTTATTTCGAGATTTCTTTCTTTTCGCCCCTGATTTTCTCTCTATATCCTCCATAATTATATCGTGCACTTCAAACGTTGTCAAATATTTATAAGGTCCGTACAGTGGGTAATTACGTGTTGCACCGCCAAGACTTCGTTGCCTAAAACTCCAAATTATCAGTCGTTCCAATTTATAGAGTCTTATATCTTCATCCTTATCAGTCAAATTATAATAAGCAATATCTAAATCCGCTTTTGTTTTACATAAATACTTTCTATATTCTTCTGGTGTATTGTGTACATACGCAATTAGTTTAGCTATGGCAATATCATATTCACTATTAATTAATTTGCCTTCATAATCATCATAATCGCGGTTTTTCCCATACTCTTTGCTTTTCACAAAAGCTACAAAAGGATTCTTGGTTACATCAAAAACTTCGACGTAATCTCTACATTCGAGCAAGGATAACTCTAATGCATATACCATGGTCATAGACAAAGAGAATAGCTTATCATCACCCAATACAAAATCTCCTTTTCGTAGCGATAAGAAATAACCATAAAAGAATCTTATTTTTAAGGGTAATGCATTTAATCTTTTGTAAACCTTTTTTCCTTGATTTGACAAATACCATTCTGGTTGTTTAGACAATGTATAAATTGGCATAGAATAAGATGCTTTTAAACCTTCAATCAAACCCGAAATTAGTTTCATATAGCCTCCTTGCTTTACTACTTAATTTGTATAATGTAGTGAAGCGGCACTTCGAAAAAGAAAAAAGCACACTAAAAATAGTGTGCCGAGAAAGCCAATGAAAAAAATCAAGTTATCATTGGCTCTTTTTGTTATGCCTATTGTAAAAAACATTTCGTATTCAATCAAAAGAATTGACTTTTTTCGATAAATGTGCTACAATAAATTATGTAGAATATGAAGTTGTAACAACATTATACAAATAATGTTGTGCTTTTTATTTTGAGGCTTCTAACACAAAAGAAGTCCCAATTTCTGTATCTGTTTTCTGTGGATTTCTCCGCTTTCCATAGTGTAGATTCTGGTAGTGTTTACGCTTGTGTGACCGAGGATATCGGCAAGACGGACTATATCCTTCTGCAAGGAGTAGTAGGTGCGTGCAAAAAGGTGTCGAAGATTATGAGGAAATACCTTCTTCTCCGACACTCCCGCAGACTTGCAGAGTTTCTTCATATCCGTCCAAATATTAGACCTATTGAGTGGATTACCGTTCTTGGAAATGAAGACGGAGCCACTCATTATTTTTTGCTCCTTGATATATTGCTTCAAAATCTGACAGAGCTGTGAGGGGATAAAGACTGTTCTTCTCTTACCCTTACAATTAATCTCCGCTCTCCCTCTGCATACAGCCTCTACGGTGATGTGCTTCAGCTCCGACACTCTTATGCCGGTCGCACAAATAGTCTGCATCAAGAGATAAAGCCTTTCGTTCTTTTTGGACTTCGCAGCCTTGAGAAGTCTTTCATATTCTGCCTTTGTGAGTTCCTTCTCGTCGGAGGCAAATATCTGCCTTTGTATTTTTATAGTCTTAACTTTCAGCTCGTACCACTCATTGAAATTGAAAAAACTATTCAGTGACGAGATTACCGTATTAACGCTCGCCGCCGCATAATCATTGCTCAACCGAGCCTTATAAGCAAGCACCTCGCTTTTGTCGAAATCCACGTCTCCGAGCCAATTTGAAAACTCTCGAACATCCCTTATATACTTGTCTATAGTGCTTTGTGATTTCTCCTCGCTAACGAGATAATTCTTGTACGCCTCTATAATTTCTGTTGTAATTTTTCTCATTTCGTTATACCTCCACGGTATTATTTTAGCACATATCAATGAATCAATTCATCACTATATAGCCAAGTATTCATCATGAAGGATACCAAAACAGGGATAAGATGTCAACTAAATTTGACAGGTGCGTCTAATAAGTGTGCTTAGGTCATTGTAATTAAATGAATTTTATGATATAATATCAATATGAAAATCTAAAGACAATACTATGATTCTTAATCTTATGATTATACAGCGGGGTGATTATATGAGAATATACAGAAATGGCATTTTTTTATCGGCATTGATGTGTATAATATCTTTTGTTGCATTACTAATCAACATTGTTATTTATCACAAATTTAATATTAAAATGGATAGCACTATAGAAAACTTGCTGTTAGGAGTGTTCGCGAGTTCTTTTGTTGTATTGGTGACTTACATAGGGGCTTACCTTATCGAAAAAAAGAAAACTGTAGGCTACATAAAGCGATATTGCTTTTTGTATATTGAGGAAATGTCAAACTTCGTGCCAATGGTATCAAACATTTCAGCTACAACCGCAAAGGTAAATATGATTGATGCCATAAATGCAATAAAAACAGACAAAAATGTTCACGATGTTGTTGTAAAACTTTGTAAAATTCACGAAGAAAGACTATACACCGTAGAAGGCTTTTTCCCTTTGAATGAAAAATGTAAATGGAATGCGAAAATAAATAAGTTGTTGTTTTACTTTGCAAAAATCAATACGGCATTTCAGTATTTTGACCTTATTTATAAAAAGAACAATAATGTAATATATCAAAGAGAGCAGATAAATATTGAATGCTCTGACGAAGAAACAATTAAGTACTTAAAAATGGTGCTTCCGATTGAAAACAACGACTATGCGACATTTTTGTCATTGCTTTCAGAAGTAAGCAAAAAATATAGAGGTAAATATATTTTTGATGCTGATTCTGTTGAAAAGTATGAGTAGACTTCTCTTATAAAAAAGTAGGATTGAATTTAAGGAGATTAATATGATTAAAGTAGTTTATTTCGATGACCAATCTGCAACAGATTATCTGTATATATACGACGGTGGTGCAAAAATACAAACATCTGATAAAGTGAAAGAAAAAAGTAGCGATATTGCTACAAAAGCATCTGCGGGATTATTTGCCAAACTATCTTGGCTACCTTTTTTGAAAGGAGAAGCATCCGCTGAGGTCGATACTAACTTAGGATTAAAGAGCAGCTCGTTGATAAAAACCACCTTGTCAAACACGGTACTAACTGATTTTTTGGAAAAAGTGCAGGAAGACTCGGCAAGAATTTTAAAATTCGAAAACTATACTGTTAAAGCACACAAGAACTCTATCGCATATTTTAAAATGTTTACACCATATCTTATAATGACTAAAACCGATATTGAAGCAGAAGGTTTTTCATTTGAAACCGCTAAGATGGACGAGGCATTCAAAAGCGGTAAAGGATATTACGAACTCGTTGCCAAAAATACCGAAACAACTTGTGTTTTTAGATTTAACATTGAAGCCTTTCGTAACAATTATACTATAGCCGACCTAACAAAAATGAATCTTGTTTACTATGGTGTAAAAGTGGGCAAGGTGGATATTAATATGTTAGATATACAAAATGAATTTAACGGAGAAACTACAACCACGATAACCTCTGCGTTCGATATAGAATCCGGAAAGACAGACGAAAACATCGTTGATGTTTACGACATTTTATTAGCAGGAGTCGAAGTATGAAAAAAATAATTTTATACTATGGTCCTAAAAAAGGATTCAAACGCGTTATTCCTAAAGAATGTATTAGTCTTTCTGAATTAGTAGCAGAGCACGATAATAAAAACAAGATTGTCAAACATATTCTTGTTGACCCTAATCGTCCCATTGAAGAACTGCCAATTGAAAAAACGGAGTACGAAAACGTAGTTGCCTACTCCGACCAATATGCAGGTATTACTGAGAGTGCTGTTCAAAGTTTTTTAAGTGTTTTAGATAGTTATTTAATCGATAATCTATATTTACAAAACCCTCCATTACAAATAAAAACGCAATTACAGCAGACCTACCCTAATATAATAATCGAAAAAAACTTCAACTATAAAAAACTATCTAAAGAAATGCTTATCAAAATAAACGAAGGATTTGATGAAACAATTATCGGTCAGGAACAGGTAAAAGTAAGATTGATGTCAGCACTTTATCCTTTGCTACAAGGTGGAGTAAAATTAAAACCTTTAGTAATAATGTTCTATGGTAAATCAGGTATAGGAAAAACCGAAACTGCAAAATTTATTAGTAAGATTCTTGGGCAACAATTATTCAGAAAACAGTTTTCCATGTTTCATAGCGTAGAATTCCAAAGTTATATTTTCGGTGGAAATCATTCACAGGCATCTTTCGCTCGTGATTTACTCGAGCGTGAATCCAATGTTATTTTGCTCGATGAATTCGACAAATCACATCCTGTTTTCCATAGTGCTTTTTACCAATTATTTGACGAAGGTGTCTTTGAAGATAAAAATTACCAAGTCTTACTGTACAACTCTATAATAATATGTACATCAAATTATTTAACTGAAGAGGAGATAAGAAAAAATCTTGGAGACCCTATTTTTTATCGATTTGATAAGTTCATTAAATTTGAGGATTTATCTATAGAATCCATACATAAAATCATTGATTTGCAGATGGAAAACAAGTGCAAGAAATTAACGGAAGAAGAACTTGCAATTGTTAATAAAGAGTACATAATATCAAAATTAAAAAGTGTCTCCAACAAAATACAAAATGTACGTCAAATAGGAAAAATAATAGAAGAATATTTAAGTATGCAACTGGTCACCCACTTGTTATCTGAGGAACAATAATTATCAAAAGCACTTGACTTTAGTGAATCTTGGCGTTATAATCACATGCACAAGGCTTCTCTATGTAAAACGACAAACTAGTTTATCCTAACTAAGACAAACTGGTTTATCCTACAACTTAATAGAAACAAGCCTTGTAGACTTCGGTCTGCAGGGCTTTTTCTTTTGCTATAATACAGGCTTGAGGGCAGGTTTTACTAACTA
>JAZUPL010000028.1:0-11636 GCA_045605175.1 Eubacteriales bacterium
GGAGTCGGTCCTCTTTACGATATCCTCTTTAATTTCGCCAAGGTCGGTGTCAAGGTTTAGGTATGGGATGCCAACATTGTCGACAAAGTCCTCGTCGCTCGTGAAGAAGATGACTTCTCCGCGCTCTCTTTGACCTATATCCACGATGTGCCCATAGGCGGTAGATACATATCTTACCCCGACTGCTTCGCTCTCTATTCTCTCGTAGCGAAAGCACTGACCACACTCCATAGTATCCTTTATGTCATACTCGCCGAGGCCATAAACTACTATGCAATTTACACCGTCTATCTGCTCTGTTTTTTTGAACATTTTTCTCTTTACCTCTTGAAAACTATTTACAAATATTATATAATATAGGTTGAAATATTATTTTTATATATTTTAACACAAATTTCGCCTATTTTCAAGAGGTAAAGGGAGGCAAAATGGAACAGATTTATATGATACCTGTCACCGAGGCTTTTGAGGCGACGCTTAAAGAGCCACAGTGCGGTTGTCCTATTTGCATGCTTTACAAGAAGTTGCAAGAGAATGAACTTGATATTATACTCGGTGCCTCGATGATGGAGCCGGATATCAGAATAAAAACCAATGAACTCGGTTTCTGTCTTACCCACTATAACATGATGCTTGGTAGACGTCGAATGCTTGGTATGGGGCTTATGATGGAGAGCCACCTTACCGAGGTAGAGAAAATGCTCGACGGCCCGACATTCCTGTTTGGTAACAAGACGCAGGCGGCAATAAGCGCCCTCGGAAAACTTGAAGAGAGTTGCTACGTTTGTGGCAGAGTTGACAAGAATCTCTCGGCAATGATAGCCACCACGGTGTATCTTTGGGAGTGCGACCACGAGGGATTCCGTGGGAAGTTTGAGGGGCAACCCTGGTTTTGCCTGCCCCACTATCGGGCGATGCTCGACTACGCATCAAAGAAGATGAACAAAAAGATATTCGCTCTCTTCTACGAGATGGCACACGGAATACAAAAGAAATACATAAAGACGCTTTCGGGCGATGTCAGTTGGTTTTGTAAGAAGTTTGACTATCGGTATGAAGAAGAGCCTTGGTACAACTCTAAGGATTCGGTAAAACGGTCTATTCAGTTCCTCGGCGGTTCTTTCGGTGAAGAAGAACAGCCAAAAAGATAAAGTGTGGAGGATAGTTTATGATAATTGAGAAAATTGACATTAAAAGTTTTGGACTTCTGCAAGATATGACGCTTGAGTTTGCAGACGGTATTAACATAATAGAAGGACAAAACGAGGCAGGTAAGACTACCATAGCCGCATTTATCCGCTATATGCTCTTCGGATTTGATTCGCAAGCGAGAGAGGGCTCTCTTACAGAGAGGCAGAAGAGAATAAACTGGGACAGCGGTGTGGCACAGGGCTCTATGATAGTCCGTGTTGACGATAAGCGTTATCTCATAACCCGCTCCACCGTTCCTGTCACCGATTCGCTGGGCAAAATGACGTACAAAGAGGAGTCCTCTATCATTGACCTTGAGTCGGGTGCTACCGCCTTTGGCAAAATCCCCGCCGGTGACGTATTCCTCTCGGTGACAAAGGACCTGTTTGAGAACACCGCTTTTATAGGACAGATAGGCAACACAGGTATTGATGAAGAAGAGGTAAAACAGTCTATTGAGAACATACTCTTCTCCGCCGCCGAGCGACTTAATAATCAGCGTGCAATGACTCGCATCCGTGACAAAATGGAGGGGCTTATGCACCGTAGCGGACAGGGTGGAACGATTTATGAACTCGCCACCAAGCAGGCTGAAATGGAAAGAAATCTGGAGGTCTGTGCCGAGTCCACCAAGCAGATTCTTGCAAAGGAGAGCGAACTCTATCGCATTCGCCTTGATAGGGCAGATGCCGAGGGCAAACTTGAAAAGTTCTATGAACTTGATGCCGCATACACAAATCTTATGTACATTCAAACCTTTGAAACTCTGCACGAGTTGGAGGAGGAATGTGAAGAGAAGACTGTGGCATATAACGATTTCGTGGCAGATAACACCCGCGCGGGTTATGTTCCCACAGAGGCGTATCTTACCGACATAGCGGTCGCTCGCCGTGCGGTTAATGATTCCTACCATGCCCTTCGCGAGGCAGAGGCGAGATATGAGGAGGAAAAGGGTGCAGTAGGCATCACCAAGGAGATTGAGGGATATATAAGCACCTGTGACGGTATGGGTGGCGAAGAGGCAGTGCTTGACGAGGGAAAGAAAGCCCACGTTGGTATGATTCGTGACTTTGGCTTTGGTATTCTTTCCTTGCTTGGCGTTATTGCCGCCGTGGTTTACCAGTTGGTTGCAAGCGGAACTATGGGTGAAATGCTCTTCCGAATTATATTTGGCGTAGTTGGTGCTATGGCAATTGCAGGCTCGGTTTACTTTATTTATTCTGCACTTAAAAATAAATCATCAGCACAGGCGCTTTACGGACGATTTGGCGTAGATAACTACACAGACTTCAAGGGTAAGATAGAACTTATCGCCCAGTCCAGAATAAAGAGAGATGCAATGATTCGAGCAATAGAATCGGCAAAGAATGCGACCGACAAGGCGAGAGAGAGATACGATGAGGCAAAAGCAGAACTGACAAGAGTTATAGTTCGCTGGGGCGAAACTCCCCCCACAGCAGCACTGAACGATTTCCTTGACAACCTTGAAACAAAGGTGTCCGCTTTCCTTGAAAGACGCAGACTTCTCCTTGAGGAGAAAAATACCATTGAGCTTACCGTCAGAGAGATAAGACATAGCCTTACTGACAAGAACGAGATTGATATCCGTGCACAGGTTTCCCCTATCAAGAGAAAAACTCTGTCGGTTATTAACCACGATGAGATAGTAACCGGTATTGCGACGCTTAAGTCGATGATATCCGATTTTGATAAGCGTATTTTCGCCATTGAGAGCGAACTTGTCGCCTTGCGCACCCGTTCAGGCGATCCCGCCGAACTCTATACCAAGATTAAGGCTATGGAACAGAGAATTTCCGATCTTCGTGCAAGGCACAAGGCGTACTTTATAGCACACAAGACTATCGAGAGCGCATCGGATAATCTTCGTTCGAGAATATCCCCTCGACTTGGCGAGTATGCTACCTCGCTTATGGGGATAATGACTGACAAGAAGTATTCGGGCTTTGACATAAGTAGTGGACTTGAGGTGACTTACACCGACCAAAGCGGAGTACAGAGAAAGGTTGATTTCCTCTCCGGTGGTACGCGTGACCTTGCATATATTGCTCTCAGAATGGCGCTGATAGATATGCTTTATACCGAGAAGCCCCCTGTGGTCTTTGACGAGAGTTTTGCACATCAGGACAATCTGCGTGCCCACTGTATGATGAAGGCGCTGAAATTCCTTGCCGATGACGGATACCAGAGTTTCGTATTTACCTGCCGTGGCAGAGAGGCTACTCTTGCCAAGGAGTTGGATTCTACCTCTCGTGTATTCAAACTGTCGGTTGGAGAAGACGACATCTTATGATAACAAACGGAGGCTAAGATGCAAAGCAAGAGAATTTTAATAATCGGCAGTGCAAATATGGATCTGTCGATGAATATGTATAGAGTGCCCGAGGTGGGCGAAACTCTGATAGATGATGGTGGTGTCGCCTATATCCCCGGAGGAAAAGGGGCAAATGCGGCGGTTGCCTTTGCCAAACTCGGCTCACGTGCCGTGCTCTGTGCGAAACTTGGCGCGGATTTACACGGTCAGAAACTTTATGAATACTATAAAAACCTCGGTATTGACACTACATATATCAAGGTGGATAGGGAAAACCCCACCGGTTTTGCAGCGGTGCTGAAGGAGAGCAACGGAAACAACCGTATAATAGTTTATCCCGGTGCAAATGCAAACCTCTCGATGGAAAATATTCAAGAGGCGATGGATTCGAAGCCGGACGCGGTTTATATAGGCTTTGAGATACCCTTCAATATGGCGCTCTCTGCGGCAAAAATGGCGAGTGCGAGAAACATTCCCGTTTTCGTGGATGCCGCCCCTGCAAGCAAGGACTATCCTCTTGAAAATCTCCCGCCGGTTGAGATTTTCTCCCCTAATGAAACCGAAACCTTTGAATATACGGGAATAATGCCTCAGGGTACAGAGTCCTGCCTTAAAGCAGCCCTCGCCCTTTACCGCCGTGTAAAGGCGAAATATATAGTTATCAAACAGGGCGAGCGAGGCTCTTTCGTTTATGACGGTCACACCCGATACAACTTTGTTCCCGCTATGCGTGTAGGAAAGGTGGTAGATACCACCGCCGCAGGTGATGCGTTTACTGCCGCTCTCACCATAGCCTATCTTAACAACGGTGGGGATATTCAACAGGCACTCAAATACGCTACCTGTGCGGGAGCGTTGACGGTTACTCGCAGAGGTGCATCTACCTCCATTCCCTCAAAGGAAGAGGTCGAGGCCACTCTTGCAAGTGGAGTTTATTATTGATTATTGTGTTTTGAAAGGTGTCTTGTATGAGCAGTTATAATATAACCGAGCACAGATTTTTGTCTGCCGACGGAGTTCATACCGTCTATGCGGAAATATATACACCAAAGCACAGGACTGCAAAGGGGATAGTACAACTTTCCCACGGAATGACCGACTATACCGCAAGATATATAGACCTTGCCGAATATCTGACATCGGAGGGATACATTTTTGCAGGGCATCACCATATTGGTCACGGACATACCGCGTCGAAGGACGAGGACTTAGGCTATTTCGGAGAAAAAGACGGGCTTGACGTGCTTATCAAGGATATGCACACGATGAACAGATATCTGCGTGAGAGTTATCCCGCCTTACCCCTTGTGGTCTTCGGGCACAGCATGGGCTCTTTTATCGCAAGGCTCTATGTCTTAAAGCATCCTCATAGTGCGGTTGGTGCTATCTTCCACGGTACGGGAGGGCCTAATCCCCTGATACCTCTTGGCAGAGTTGTCGCTACTGTAAACGGTTGGATACACGGCTCGCGTCATCGCTCGAAGTTTATCACCTCTTTGGCGTTTGGCTCTTATAATAGCAAATTCCCTAAGGAAGAGGGCGATAATGCTTGGCTCACTCGCGACATATCGAGGGTGTCGGGCAGAGCCGATGACAAATTTACAAACTTCACCTTTACAATATCCGGCTATCGTGAACTGTTTAGGATGATAGCCGACTCCAATAGCAACGACTGGTTCAAGAACTATTCCCGTGAGATGCCGACCTTGATTATAAGTGGAGATATGGACCCTGTCGGCGATTACGGCAAAGGGCCTGAATATATATACAAACGCCTGATGCAAACAGGACACGGTGCTCTCTCGCTTAAAATATACGAGGGCGCAAGACACGAGTTGTTTAACGAAACTAACCGCGAGGAGGTCTTTAGGGACATTGTAGGTTGGCTTGGGGGCATTATCAGATGATAAAAGCCCTGGCAATTACCGGCCCTACCGCTTCGGGCAAGACCTCGCTATCCCTCTCGGTGGCAGAAATGCTCGGTTGCGAGATAATCTCTTGCGATTCTATGCAGATATACCGAGGAATGGATATAGGCACGGCAAAGGCAACGGCAGAGGAGCAGGCGAGGGTGCCACACCATTTGATAGATATTCTTCCCCCCACCGAGCCGTATAGTGCCGAGCAGTACAGGGCGGACGCCATAAACTCTGCAAAAGCGATTTCAGAAAGAGGAAAAATTCCGCTTTTCGTCGGTGGGACAGGGCTTTATATTGATACAGTAATGCGTGGAGGGGAACTCTCGTCGCCTCCCTCCGACCCCGTTTTGAGCGAAAGACTTCGTACAATAGGCAGTACCGAAGAGGGCAGAGAAAAACTCTGGGGAAGGCTAAACGAAATAGACCCGCTCTCCGCCGAGAAAACCCACAAAAACAATGTCCGCAGGGTGGCAAGAGCCATAGAAATTTTCGAACTTACAGGCAAAACCAAGAGTTATTTTGACCTCCTTTCTACAAAAGACGAGAGTGAAATATCGGTAGCAATGCTAACCCTTGACTGCCACGACAGAGAATTGCTCTACCGTAGGGTAAACGAGAGGGTAGATGTTATGATGAGTGAAGGACTTCTCTGCGAGGCAAGACGGCTCTTTGAGTCAGGATTCCTTGATAGAAAATACACCTGCTCGCAGGCAATTGGATATAAGGAGATGCTCTCCTTTCTTTTGGGAGAGGGAACGCTTGAGGAGGCGGTCGAGCAGTTAAAGCAGTCCTCTCGCAGGTATGCAAAACGACAGTTGACCTGGTTCAGGAGAGAAAAGAATGCCTACCGACTCTACCTTGACAGAGAGGACGGTACGCTTGTTTCGACGGAAGAACTGTGCAAGGAAGCAACCGAGTTTTTCCTGACCTATCTTAACACAAAATAAAAGATTATCGCAGGAACAAATAAATGAAATCAAACGAATTAAAAGATAAACTTCTGTCGGGGGCTCTATGTGGGCGTACCGATCTTTATAGAGATACGGCAAGTGCCACCAAGCGAATTTTAGAAGCGGTGGAAAGTTTTGAGAGCCTTTACGGAAATGGTAGAGATGTCTATGTTCTATCCGTCCCTGGGCGTTCCGAAATTTCAGGGAACCATACCGACCACAACAGCGGATGCGTCCTCGCAGGTGCAATAAGCAGAGATATTATAGCCATAGTCTCACCGAACGCCGAGCGAGTAGTTCGCCTGACCTCCGAGGGATACGAAGAGAGCGTTATCGATATTGCCGACGCTCCCTACGCCGACAGGTTTAAGAAATTTACCTCACGTGCCTTGATAGGCGGTATGATAGGCGGATTTATAGATCGAGGATATGATGTGGGCGGCTTTGACGCCTATACTACCACAGAGGTCCTACGGGGTAGTGGCCTTTCTTCCTCTGCCGCCTTTGAGGTTATGATAGGCAACATTCTCAACCACCTCTACAACGGTGGCAGTGTAGATAACAAGGATATCGCTATTTTGGCAAGACAGTCCGAGAATAACTACTTTGGCAAGCCCTGTGGACTTATGGATCAAATGGCTTGTGCGGTAGGCGGATTTGTATTTATAGATTTTGAAAACACCGATTCCCCCGTGGTAAAGCCGATAGCCTTTTCGCTCAAAGAACAGGGCTACGCCCTTTGTATAGTCAACACGGGTGGCAACCACGCAAATCTAAACGATGATTACGCCTCCGTCCCCTTCGAGATGCGCTCGGTGGCGTCCTGTCTTGGCAAGGAGGTTTTGCGAGGAATCAGCGAGGAAGAAATAATAGCGGCTATCCCATCACTTCGTGAAAAGGTTGGCGACAGGGCTATACTTCGCTCCCTGCACTTCGTTCGAGAAAACGAGCGTGTCGGGCGTGCCTATGCCTGTTTAGAGGACGGTGATTTCGAGGGCTTCCTCTCTATTATCCGTGAGTCGGGCAGGTCGTCCTTTGAGTACTTGCAAAATGTTTATACAACGATAAATATTAAGGAGCAGGGACTTTCCTTGGCTCTTGCACTCACCGACGGATATATGGGCGATATAGGTGCATACCGTGTCCACGGCGGTGGATTTGCGGGTACTATTCAGGTGTTCATTCCCGAAAATATGCTCGCAGGATATGTAAAACTTATGGACTCTGTTTTTGGTGACGGTGCGGCAATGCCCCTTGATATTCGTCCTGTCGGCGCGTGCAGACTGTTTTAACAGAAGTCGATTTTATCTACACTATTATTGTTATAATGCATTCGAAAATAAAAAGGAGATATTAATATGGCAGCAAAGAAAACAACAACTCAGGAAAAAGCACCCGTACAGGACAAGCGCGCAGCGCTTGAAACCGTAATTGCAAGAATAGAGAGAGAATGCGGAAAAGGAACAATTATGCGACTTGGCGAAACCTCGGCACTTAATGTGTCTGCGGTGTCCACAGGCTCGCTTTCTCTTGACTTCGCCCTTGGCGTAGGTGGTATTCCTCGCGGAAGAATAACCGAGATATACGGCCCTGAATCCTCTGGTAAGACGACTATTGCACTGCACGTAATTGCAGAGGTACAAAGACAGGGCGGAAACGCAGTGTTCATTGATGCAGAGCACGCCCTTGACCCTGTTTATGCAAAGCACCTTGGCGTAGATATAAACAATCTTCTCGTTTCCCAGCCCGACTGTGGCGAGCAGGCGCTTGAAATTGCCGAAACCATGGTAAACTCTGGTGCTGTGGATATTATAGTTATAGACTCGGTTGCAGCCCTTGTTCCCCGTCAGGAGATTGAGGGAGATATGGGAGCAAGCCATGTGGGTGTTCAGGCAAGACTTATGTCCCAGGCTATGCGTAAACTCTCCGGCGCTATTGCAAAGTCCAACGCAATAGTTATCTTCACCAACCAACTTCGTGAGAAGGTGGGTGTAATGTACGGCAACCCTGAGGTTACCCCCGGTGGTAAGGCGCTCAAATTCTACGCCTCGGTTAGAATTGACGTTCGCCGTGTCGAGTCCTTGAAGAACGGCTCTGAGGTCTATGGTGCGCACACCAAGTGCAAGGTTGTAAAGAACAAGGTTGCTCCCCCCTTCAAGACCGCGGAGTTCGATATTCTTTATGGCACGGGTATTTCCAAGTCCAGCGAGATAATAGATATGGCAATAACCCTCGGTATAATAGAGAAGAGCGGCGCTTGGTTCTACTACGGCGGCGACAGACTCGGTCAGGGTAAGGAAAACGTCCGTAAGTATATCGAGAGCGACAAGGAGTTTATGGCAAAACTTGAGGTTATGATTCGCGAGAAGGTGGCAAATCGCCCCGACGACGAGGCGGTTATAACCGAGGAAGAGTTTGAAATAGGCGACTTTGACGCAGATATTTAATAAAGATAAAAGAGCGTGACCGTGTCAAATTTTCTTGCCTCGGTCACGCTAATTCAGGTTTATAAAGGGTAAATTATAGTTTACAAATATTTGATAGCATGAAAATTAAATCTGTAAGAGAAAAGGGGAGTAGAGTCACCCTGTATTTTGATAGTGAGGGAGAATCTGCTCGCCTATGTGTGTCGCTTCCTCTTTATTCTTCGATAGGCTCGCCCCGTGCGGGGGAGGTTCTCTCGGAGGAGGTTGTCGAAAGGCTCGTCCGCGAGGACACCGAGTGGCGAGTGGTAGAGAAGGCTCTGTCCTTGCTTGCCCTGTCAGACAAAAACATAGTGGCACTCAGGCGCAAACTGTACGAGTGCGGCTTTGACAGGGAGTCGGTGGATATGGCGGTGGAATATTGCGTAAACCTCGGATATATAGATGAGAGGCGTCAACTCTCTATACTTATCGAAAGAGAGGCAAACCGCTCACTTCGAGGCAGGCAGTACATAAAACGCAAACTTCTTTCAAAGGGGTATTCATCCTCTGATATTGATAGCGTCACCGATAGGCTTGTCGAAGAGGGCGAGATAGATTTTGTTATAAACTTTGACCTTCTATGTGAAAAGAAGGGGGCAACCGATGCCGAGGCCCGTAGAATTCTGGCATACAAATACGGCTATCGTTCCGGGGAGGTGTGAGAAATTGATTCGTAGATTTATAAAATATTATAAGCCACATTTAGGTCTGTTTATATTCGATATGTTATGTGCGGTAGTCCTGTCGCTTTGCAACCTCTTTTATCCCCAGGTTGTAAAGAGCATAACCGAGGACCTGGTACACAGGGATTCCCTGACACCTATTATTATCGCGGGTGCTATCCTGCTTGGCGTGTATATTCTTAAGATGATTTGCACCTATTGTGTCGGATACTACGGTCACCTTGTCGGTGTAAGAATGCAGGAGGATATGCGCCGTGACCTGTTCCATAAGTACCAGTCTCTGCCTTTTTCCTATTTTGATAATCACAAGACCGGAGACCTGATGTCAAGGCTCACCAATGACCTTATGGACATTTCCGAGCTTGCTCACCACGGACCGGAAAACCTCTTTCTTGCTATTTTGATGTTTGTCGGCTCGTTTATTATGCTCGCCTCGATAAACATTGAACTGACGCTGATAATGTTCGCTATTGTTCCTTTTATCATTCTGTTTGCCCTGCTCTCTCGCAGGTCAATGTCCCAGGTGATGAAGAACACCCGAAGACAAACCGCCGTCCTTAACACAACGCTTGAAAACGCCATAGGCGGCGTGAGAGAAACAAAGGCTTACGCCGGCGAGGATTATGAGATACAGCGCTTCGGCTTTGTAAACCGTATGCTGGCTATGTTCCGCGGTCAGACTATGCAATCCATAGGCCGCTTTGAGGCGGTAATGGGCTTTATGTCCGATTTTCTTTACTTCGTGGTTATATTTATAGGCGGTCTTTTCCTTAAATTTGGGCATATAAACGAGAGCGAATTTCTTGCATTTTTGCTCTATATAGGAATGTTTTTGAACCCTATCAACCGCTTCGTCGCCCTCTTCCAGCAGTTGCAGGAGGGTATGTCGGGCTTTTCGAGATTTGTCGAAATAATGGATGAGCCTGTGGAACTTGATAACGGTACAGTTGACATTGGTGACATTCGCGGCGAGGTTGTATTTGATAATGTAACCTTTACTTATGGTGAAGAAAACAGCGATACAAGACCTGTTATCAGCGACCTGTCCCTGCGTATTGGGGAGGGCGAAACCGTGGCGCTTGTCGGCCCATCTGGTGGAGGCAAAACCACACTTTGCAACCTTATCCCCAGGTTTTACAGCATCCAGGGGGGTAGCATTACCGTTGACGGTGTTGACATTCGTGAGATAACCCTCCAAAGCCTGCGCTCTAACATTGGAATGGTGTCGCAAAACGTGTTCCTCTTTGACGGCACTGTCCGTGAGAATATCGCCTACGGAAACCCCGATGCCAGCGATGAAGAGATTATAGAGGCGGCAAAGCGCGCCAATATCCACGAGTTTATTACCACGCTTGAGAACGGGTATGACACCGAGGTTGGCGAAAGAGGTGTACGTCTTTCGGGCGGACAAAGGCAGAGAATTGCAATCGCCCGTGTATTTATGAAAAACCCAAAACTGCTTATCCTCGACGAGGCAACAAGCGCCCTTGACAACGCCACCGAGATGCAGATTCAGTCAGCCCTTGAGGAACTTTCCAAGGGTAGAACGGTTATAGTGGTTGCCCACCGACTTTCCACGGTCAAGAATGCCGACAGGATAGTCGTCCTTGGCCCTGAGGGAATAATAGAACAAGGCACCCACGAGGAACTTATCGCCCTTGACGGCGAGTACAAAAAACTCTACACCTACCAGTTCAAGGAATAATATAACAAAAAACTTAACACGGGTGTAGGTTATATATTACCTGAGCATAAAAGACTACTAAATTTAATACTATCCGAACAAAAAACGAGGTAGATATTGCAAGAAAAAAGCAACATCTATCTCGTTTTTACCTTGCCAACCTTTATGCAAATTCTACAAACAAAATTGTGCTTATTTAATATAATTGTACTCTTTTCCTAATAATTATTGACTCTACCTACATATTTATGGTAAAATAGTATTGACAATTCTTTTCCTAGTGTTGAATATATGAAATTGGGGTGCGGCACGATAGCAGAATATAGCGACACTTATACCATAGTATTCATTTATGACGCAGCGGGAAGCCCGATAGGAATGCGTTATCGCTCGGCATCTTTCGCAAGCGAAG
>JAZUPL010000029.1:0-22393 GCA_045605175.1 Eubacteriales bacterium
CCTAAGACCGCTTGGCCTCCGACTTAAAAGCCTGTTTCCTTATCAAGCTCATACTTTTTCTTACTTCCTTTAGGTATTTCAACAACCATCATAAAGTCATTCGGATTAATTCTTTTCGGTGAAATATCGTGCCAGATGTTAGACATATATCCTCCCTCGCTTTTTTATAAATTATACAATGATTTTTATCGGTTGTCAAGAAAATATTGACTCTATATCCTTATTATTTTTTATTAGTTAGAAAAAAACACTTGAAAAGGGGAGAAAAAAATGATATACTAATATCGACATATTATGTAAACCAGTGGAGAAACAAATGATTTATCTAAACGAACTGATTCATAACCATATATTATGGGCGGCTACGTTTTCTTGGCTTGTATCCCAACTGCTTAAAGTGATAATCAACCTTATCGTGCAAAAGAAGTTTGTGTTTGAGCGGCTTTGGGGCGATGGTGGAATGCCCAGCGGACACTCTGCGACCGTGACGGCACTTGCAGGGATGTGTGGATGGTGCTATGGCTTTGATAGTGCTATATTCGCTATTGCGGCGATTTTGATGATAATTGTCACCCACGATGCCAGCGGTGTAAGACGGGAAGCGGGAAAGCACGCCGTGTCTATTAAGCTTATTGCCGAGGTGTTAAACCATATTAGTTCCGAGGATGACGAGGAAATCCGTACCGAAAAACTCAAAGAGATGGTCGGACATACCCCCTTGCAGGTGTTTTTCGGTGTTGTTATCGGAATACTTATGACTATCGTTTATTGCTTTGCCACAGGCGTAGATTACTGTGCGATGATTGCGGGTTGATAGAAAATATAACATCTTCTGGCTCACCTTTTGGTGAGCCTTGCTTATAAGGAGAGGGAAATGTACGACGATTTGACGCTTGTAGATATAAAAAAGATGGAAGAGGAAATTCGCTATCGAAGGGTAGAACTCGCCCCCAAACTTATGGCGGAGGTGAGCCGAACCCGTGAGTTTGGCGACCTGTCCGAAAACGCAGAGTACAAAGAGGCAAAGCGTGAGAAAAGGCGAAACGAGGCACGGATACGCTATCTTGAGGCGATGATACGCACGGCGAATATAGTTGAACTTGACTCGGACGAAGGACGCATAGGACTTTTTGACCACGTACTGATTTTCAACGAGAAAATGGGCAAGGAAAGAGAGATACAACTCGTAACCACCCTCAGGCAGGATGCCACACAGGGGTATATAAGTAAGGAGTCACCATTAGGTCAGGCTCTTATGGGGCATAAGGAGGGCGACCGAATTTTGGTCGAGGTTAGCGATAGAATGAGTTATTATGTCAGGGTGCTTAAAGTAACAAAGGGAGAGGATAACGAACAGTTGCCTATAAGCGGATATTGACAGTATCACGGGATGCACTTCGGCATAATATATAAGAAGCAAAGTGAGTGGGTAAAATAGCGAGAAAAAACTATTAAGCCTACCCGTGTTAAATAAAACAGGAGAAAAATATGGCAGAATTAGAACTTTCGGTATTAAATGAGATGCTTGTTTCAACCCCCCGATTGACGGTAGAGAGGGCTGAACGCGAGTATGAGGAGCGTGTAGAAAACATAGCAAAATACATAACAGAGCACCCCACCATAAGGATACTTCTATTGGCGGGGCCGTCGGGATCGGGCAAGACCACAACCGCCAATTTGATAAAGGACGCCATAGTACGTAGGGGCGAAGAAAGTATTGTTGTTTCGCTCGACGACTTTTATCGCGACTCTGATGATTCCGCCTACCCCTTGACGGAATGCGGCGAGAGGGATTTTGAGTGTCCTGATGCTTTACATCTTGACGAAATAAGTGACACTCTCTGTGCCATAGCCGACGGCAGGGAATTTTCACTACCTAAATACGATTTCAAGGCGGCTCGTCGCACAGAGATGCGTGTTTGCCCCGCAATGGCAGATGGCTGCGTTATTATAGAGGGCCTTCACGCAATGAATCCGAGAATTTATTCCTGTCTTGAAGGTGACAAGGTGTTGAAACTTTTCGTCAGTGTTTCCACAAATATTTGTGTTGACGGCGAGAGAATTCTCTCTGGACGCAAACTTCGCTTCTTGAGAAGAATGACCAGGGACAGTATATATCGAGGTGCCGATGCCGAGCGCACCCTATCTATGTGGCAGGGAGTCCTCGCGGCAGAGGACGTGTACCTCTACCCCTACAAGGAGGACGCAGATATAGCATTGGACACCTTCCACCCCTTTGAAGCAGGTGTTATGAAGAAATATGCCGAAAGGCTAATCTCCCCCGAACTCGCATCAAAAAATGACTACGCGGGGACCGTCCTCTCTGCCACAAGACGCATAGCCCCCCTTGACGAGAGCCTTATTCCCGAGAGTTCGCTCATCAAGGAATTTATCCCCGGCGGAATATACGAACAACTTTATTAACAGCCACCAAACATCTAAAACATAAGGCGAAAAGTCAAAAAAAGAAAATAAAACGAAAAGAGCCACCCCGTGTCAAATTTTGACACGGGGTGGGGTCATAAAAAATAAAATGCCTTGTTTTTTATCTTTATGTGTGCTATACTGTCATTGAAGAATATTTATATTAAACCATTCAGGAGGAATATTATGAGAGCCGCTTTTTATGAATGCGATATCACACCGCCGCTTGGTGGAAATATGCCGGGTGGATTTCGTGAAAACCGCGCTATGGATGTCTTTGAACAACTTTATGCCAAGGCCGTTGTCATTGAGGATGGTGGCAAATATGCCGCCATTGTTTCTATGGACATCTGCGGTGTAGGGGCACAGTTTCACGATGTTATAACAAAGAGGGTAGAGGAATACACAGGAATAGAGCCTGCTTCTGTATGTATTCACGCCGTTCATACCCACAAGGGTGCGCCTATCGGTCATAGCCCCGAGGTCGGGCAGGAGTACGACGAGGCATATACCGACGTTTGTATGCGCCGTGCTGCCGATGCTATAATTTTGGCGTACAAGCGCCTTCGTGACGGAGTCGAGATACAGTTTGGATGCGGCAAGGTCGAGGGTATATCCTATAACCGCAATTATGTTGTCGAGGGTGGAGAAATACGCAGTTTTGGCCCTGGAAACAAGAAGTTTATTCGCACGCTTGCGGGCATTGACCCCGAACTTCCTGTGGTGACATTCCTAAAGGACGGAGAGCCTATCGGCGCAATTATATCCTTTGCCTGCCACCAGGACTGCACCGACCGTGCCATAAACGGATATTCTGCCGATTATTCAGGCATTTTAGCAAGAGAACTGAAAAAGCAATACGGCCCTGACTTTGTCAGCGTGTTCCTTATCGGCGCGGCAGGTGACATAAATCACTTCCCCAACGACCCCTCGGTAAAACTGCCCCCTCTCTGGTACCGTGAAATGGGAAAAATCATTGCCAAAGAGGCAATTCGTGTAATCGATACCGACTCGAAGCCCATAGGTGAGGGCATAAGTGTTATAAAGGAAGAGATAGAACTCCCCATAAGATATATGGATATGCACACCGCCTGCCAGCAGATAAAGAAGTGGACAGATCAGGATTCGATGATGCGTATTCTTAACCTCGCCCATTATTTCACCCTCGACTACTACGCAAAGACGAGAAAAGAGTATGACTACCTGTGGCTTCAGGCAATAAGGGTAGGAAAACTTTGCATATATCTTTCCTGTGGCGAGATATTCGTCAAACTCGGCTTAAAGATAAAGAGCGACTCGCCATTTGAATATACCATGGTAGTAGAGCACTGCAACTCCCCCGGAGGCTATTTGCCCACAGTAGAGGCCTTTGCCGAGGGCAGCGACCTTTACGAAATCAGCCTTTGCAAGACCAGTCACCATTTTCCCGAGGCGGGCGAACAGATAGTAGAGCGCCTGCTCGAGATGGGTGAAAAACTCAAAGAGGAGTGGCAAGAAAGCCAAAAGTAACGGTATATCCAAACCTAATAAGGGTAAGAAATATATTTCAGTCGCGATAACCTTATAAAACAAGTTGAAGGCGCAAAGCCGAATGCGACAAAGCCATAATAGAAATACGAAAAATGTCTAAGTGAAAAAGGACACCCACGGGTGTCCTTTTTGCGAGAATTTTAGCCCTTAACTAATTGTTTTTGCCACAGTTAAGTGTTAAGTGTCTTGGAAGACCGTCCACCCAAAGGGGATCGATTTCCGCTTGGATAAGGGGTCTGATATAATGCACAAGCTCGTTTGTGACGTATGTGCCGTCGGCGTTAATCCACTCTCTGGGTACCTTCTTTTCCACGTTTGCAATGTAGTGGACGTCCGCGGGCTGTGTGATGCACATATAGGGGTCCTCAGAAACACGCTGGAGGGTTATAACCTGACCGCTCTCACCCTCAAAGGCGAGTTTTACGGCTGCGCCGCCGCAGTTGAATGCCTCGGTTAAATCAATACGGCTGGTCATGTGCGCCGCACATCTTTGAAGCGAGGAAAGTTCGATAGCACGAGTCTTTACCTTGAATCTCTTGGCAATTTCTGCGGTAAGATATCTTGCCGTACCTGCCAATTGCTTGTGACCGAAGGCGTCCACGTAGTCAATATGCTCCTGAAGTTCGCAGACGTATCTGCCGTCGGCAACCTTGATACCCTCTGATACGGCGATAACGATAGAGCGCTCCTCTTTAAGAAGTTCGCCAACCTTTGCAATGAAATGGTCGAGGTCAAACACGGTTTCGGGCAAATAGATAAGGTCAACGCCCTCGCAATCCTCACCTTTGGAAAGTGCGGCTGCAGCAGTAAGCCAACCTGCGTTACGTCCCATTATTTCAATAACAGAAACCACAGGGTAGTCGTACACCAGACCGTCACGGATAATTTCCTTTGTGGTGGCGGCGATATACTTTGCCGCGCTGCCATATCCGGGTGTGTGGTCTGTGATAGCAAGGTCGTTGTCAATGGTCTTTGGGACTCCTACAAAGCGAATTGGACTGTTTATCTTCTCGCCATAGTCGGACAATTTCTTGATGGTATCCATCGAGTCGTTACCGCCAATGTAGAAGAAGGCGTATATTTCAAGTTCTCGAAGAATGCCAAAAATCTTTTCATAAACCTCCTCGTTTCCATCAATATCAGGAAGTTTATAACGGCAAGAGCCGAGGAAGGAGGAGGGTGTGCGCTTTAACAGATCCATATCAAGATCGTTCTTGATATGCATAGAGAGATCGACGATGTTTCGGTCAATTAGTCCTTTGATACCGTGTACCATACCGTAAACAATATCTGCACCCCGATCCTTCGCCGTCTTAAAGACACCAAGCAAACTTGAATTGATAACCGACGTAGGTCCTCCCGACTGTCCAACGATAACATTTTTCATAAGATAACCCCCGCATTTAAGTTTATTAATTTTGCCGGACATTACATTTTTATTATAACACACAAAAATTCATTAATCAAGAGATGTTTTTATATATTAAATAGACAAAAAATCACGCCCCCACCCCAACCTCGACATAGCAATACAAAAACCGACGCACTAACGCGAATTTTTCGTACGGGTTGCGGAAGAAAGAAAAAAGGACACCCCCAGGGGTGTCCTTTTAGTTTGGTGTCTGACATAAAGTTAAATCAAACAGTTAATCAATCGGCGTGTAAGCTTGATATTATAAATATACTTTTTACAAATTTGTTAGCAAAGATAATCCCAGCCGAGCATTCTTATAAGCAAAACCAAAATTGCGACGGGTGGCCAGGTTAAAATCGAGAAGGCTAAAATCAAAAGCTCGATAATGTTTCGCCATATCGAAACCTCGCCACGGGACACGCTTTTTCTGTCTACCTCTTGACCGGATTCTGTGTCGACTGTGACTACATCATATGCCGTTTCGTTGAAGCTACCGAGTGTCCACTCTGAATATAAATACAGCAATATAACAAAGACCGCAAAGGCTATTAAAGTGATATAAAACGCTCTTACAAGCTCCACGTTTCCCACATAGGGTGCATTCCCCAAAATTGCTGTAACAGGATAAACACAGGGATTGATTATCAAGAGGAAAATGTTAAATGACATAGCGGAAAAGTAGGTAATTATTGCTTGGTATTCTTGTGTGCAAACATAGATGAAAAATCCGAGCATAGCCAAAAAGACAAGTGAAATGGACAGCTTTTTCTGGACATAAGCCGAAGGTCCGCCTATTCGTTCTATCGCATTTATTATGAAAATAAGAGCGCAAATCAAACCAAAAAGAACATAAGCCAAAATCGCCCCAGCCAATCCACAGATAAAGGGTAGGGCAATCGCAAAATCGTGCAAGATTTCTTGGGTTGTGCCATAACCGACAATTCCGATAAGAAAACCTATCACGCTCAAAACGCTCAGCATACGGCTCAAAAATTCTTTTGCTCTATTAAACATACACAAACTCCTATACTTTGTAGGCTATAATTTGGTTTAATTTTAGCATACTTTGAAGAATATTGCAAGCATTGTGTAAAAAGATTTGATACCATGGTGCTCACTATACCCCCAAAAAAGGAAACCTCCCAAGTACGTCGAGCCCTCGGGAGGGTTGTACGAAAAAAACGCAACGTAAAGGAGGGGTAGTGTCGTGACTCGTACGGGAAGACGCCTCGTCTTGCGAGGCTTCCGACGCGGAAGCGACGAGGCTATATTTCGAACCCAATTCAAAACGCAGGCGTTTTGAGTGTGTTTGATTCCCAAGTACGGGTCACCATAGGATAGAAAAAACGGATACCGGGTGGTATCCGTTTTTCTATGGTGACTCGTACAGGAATCGAACCCATGTTACAGCCGTGAAAGGGCCGTGTCTTAACCGCTTGACCAACGAGCCGAGATTTGGTAGCGGATGTCGGATTTGAACCAACGACCTGCCGGGTATGAACCGGACGCTCTGGCCAACTGAGCTAATCCGCCATATGTTTTGCTAAATCTCGCTTGGATATTATAGCACAACAAAAAATAAATGTCAATACATTTTCGAAAAAAAGTTTTCTCAAATAGAACGCCACACCGTAAGCAATAAAAACAGATACAATCCTTGACAAAGACGAGGGGGAAGAGTATAATTGTTTTAATGCTATTTTGCCCGAAACAACGGAACTTTTGCGTTTTTTTCAAAAATTTGAAGGGATAAAACCAAGATATGAAACAAAAGTTTATAAATACCGCTTGCAGTATTTTATACGGCATAGTTATTGCAATATTGGTTGTCACTTTTTCGATAGGACTGCCTATCTACGTCAGGCAGTTCTACTATTGGCACATCGACGGACTTGATATGGTCGAAAAAACAGGGTACGACTACGGGACTATCAAGGACGCCTATGATGATGTGCTCGACTATTTGACAATACCCGGCAACGAGTTTGGTACGGGAAAACTTGCCTTTTCCGAACAGGGGGCGAGTCATTTCGCCGATTGCAAGGTTCTTTTCGACCTGAACGGCTGGGCGTTTATTATCTCGCTTTTGCTTTTTGGTATTCTCGTCACCCTGCAAAGCAAAAAGATAATTACAATCTATCGCCCACGTGGGTTTGCTGTGAGTTTTTGGTCGGGGGTTGGCACGCTCGGTTTCTTTGGTGCGGTGGCACTTTTGGCTTCTCTTGATTTTGACACCGCCTTCGTGGTATTCCACAGCATCTTTTTCCCCGGCAAGGACAACTGGCTCTTTAACCCCCACACCGACCAAATCATTCGAGTGATGCCCCAACAATTCTTTATGAATTGTGCTATCTTGATTGTGTCCTCTATCATAATTTTCTGTTTGGCAATGATAGTCCTCGGTATTATAGAGAAAAATAAAGAGCCGACAGCAGATGGGGCGGAGCAAGACTAAAACACCTTATAGGGAAATAAAAAACTAATAATCGAAACAAAAAACCTCTTGCAGTAGAAAAAATCTACCGCAGGAGGTTTTCTATTAAACAGGCGGGAGCCTGTCAATTGAAATGTAAAATAATACTATTTAAGTATAAATAAAACCTATCTAATTAATCTATCTAATATAATTAGTATAGACCTTTTTCTCGCTTGTGGGTAAGGGAATAGAGTCCTTTGCCATTTTAATTGCCCTTATCAAAAAAGCCATATTTCTGCCGAGGATACGCATAGTCTGCATTCCCTCTTCGTCGGTTCTCGCCTCGTCGGCATTTTTGCCATGGACCTGGTTCCAGTAGTTTGCACTGACTACGGGCATACCGGAAACCGTGAAATATTTATTAAGCACGTCAAAGGCAGCAGTACAGCCGCCGCGTCTTGCGACAACAACCGATGCACCAACCTTCATAGACTTATCAAATCTTGAGGAATAGAACAGACGGTCAAGAATTGCCAAAAACTGTCCGTTAGGCGCGGCGTAGAACACGGGGGAGGCAAGAACTATTCCGTCGCACAGACGCAGTTTCTCTGCTATGAGGTTTACCTCGTCATCAATTGCACATCTTTTAAGTTTCCCACATTCGTAGCACTCTTGACATCCTGAAAGGTTAAGGTTGCCTACGGTCAATATCTCGGTTTCAATTCCCTCGCTGTTTAGTGATTCTGCGAGGGTGTCAATTGCCCCGCGCGTGGTGCCGTTTGCTCGCGCACTTCCGTTAAGTATCAATACTTTTCCAAAAACAGGTGTACTTGTTTCGCTCATACCGTTCTCCTTACTTGACTTTTATCTCTTATATTATATAACAAAGGAAATAAAAATGCAACTGTCTTTTTTAGGGCTAATAGAAATGAAAAAAATACATTTGGTGGGTATCCGTGTTAAATCTAATATCCAGTTCGGAGGATTTTGTAAATATTTATTGTCATTTAGCACTGCCTAAATTAAAACCGAAAGATATGCCGTGTTTCTTTTATCTTTCGTTTTTTTTACTTCCCCACCCCGGATAAATATTTACATATAAAATCAATATGCACTTGCACAAGCGAAAAAAATATGTTATACTGTATTCGTAAGTTTACTCTATATGTAAATGGCGAAAGGATTAAGTTATGTCTTTTGACCCCCAAAATAAAACCTTTATTAGTTTGCTCTATCCCTCAGAAGAGAGTCAACTGCTTCATCAACATAGGGAAAATCTCCCCAACATAAGCGAAAGCGTGTGCGAGGAACTTGGGCTTTATGAGATTTTTGATATAAAAAATTCCTCTCTTACGGACTTCTTTACCCTCGACAATGACGTTATCCTCTACCGTCAGAGTGCTATGCGCGATATTCTCGCTATTCCCGAACTTCTCGCCACTTTGTCCAAGGTTCACCCCATTCTCGACGATATAAAAGAGTTGCGTAGGTTGGACAACGAGTCGGTGTCGAGTGCTGATTCCTATCTCTACTCCATCACCGAAATAGAGTTGTATGTGTCCTGTCTTAAAACCTTGAAGGAGGGATTTTCGGAGGTACGCTCCTCGGTTAAGAGCGAGGCGTTTATAAGGCTTTGCGATTTTGTCGGCGAACTTACCGAGTCCGAGTATTACAAGGAACTCAACCAAAAACTCTCGGCCCTAACCGACCGTGTTCACGAGGTAAAAAGCATTACTATCGGTGTAAACCTTGACAGAGAGATGCGTCCTGAATCGGCGGCGGTTATATCCGTAAACTCTGAAAAATTCAAGTCGGGTAAACTCCTTGACAAGATACTTCGCCTGTCCTTTAAGAACGACGCCTTTACGACAATAGCCGCCCTTTCACCCTTTGGCAAGGGGCAGAGCGAAAACAAGCAGGAGGCGCTCAATGGTGCTTTCTATTCGGCTATTGAGGAGGTGTTCCGTTCCTCTGTTCGCGGTTGGAGAAACATAGTAGCCGACTACGTTATCGAAAACACCGACTTCCTTCTTAAACTTCTTCCCGAGATAGAGTTCGTTTCTCGTGCGGCAGAACTTCTTAAAAGGTTGCAGTCCCGAGAGGGGTGCGGCATAGTTTACCCCGAAATTGCACCGAAAGAGGAAAAGGCGTTTTATGCTATAGGGCTTTACAACCCCAGGGTTGCCCTTGCAATTGATGACGAAATTGTATCGAATGATTTTACATTTGACGAGTGCGCACGTATATATGTATTGACAGGCCCTAACCGTGGTGGTAAGTCGGTTATTACGGTTGCCGTTGGTGGAGCGCAGGCGATGTTCCAACTCGGTCTTCCTGTCGCCGCAGAGAGCGCCCGTATGTCCGTAGTTAGCGGTATTTTCACCCATTTCCCCGAGGGGGCTGACGACACTATCGACAAGGGTAGGCTCGGTGAGGAATGTGCAAGACTTCGTGAGATTTTCGACTGTACCGACTCTGACAGTATGATTTTGCTTGACGAGTCGCTCTCATCAACAGGCGCTTATGAGGCGGCGTATATAGCCTCGGAAATTCTTACTGCTTTTGCGGTTATGCGCTGTCGGGGAATATTCTCAACCCACCTGCACGAACTTGCTTCGAGCGTACCCGAGATAAATGCTCGCTCGATAGAAAACGGCGGTGTGAGAATAGACACTCTGGTCGCAGGAATAGAGGAGGGAAAACGCTCCTTCAAGATACACAGAATGCGTCCTGACGGGAAATCCTATGCGAGGGACATAGCCGACAAGTACGGTCTTTCCTTTGAAAATCTTATGGCGGGAGCCAAGGAGAAAAAATGAGTATTGTAATTGGTATAGACGTGGGTGGCAGCACCACGAAAATAGTAGGTTTTCGCACCGACGACAGCGGCACGCATCTTATCGAGCCACAGTTTGTAAGAGCCAACGATCCGCTCACTGCGACTTACGGTGCTTTTGGAAAATTTACCGATGAAAACGGTATAGCAATCAAGGAGATTGACAAGGTGCTTATGACCGGTGTTGGCTCTTCTTACGTGAAAAAGAACCTTTACGGTATCGAATGCATAAGAGTGCCTGAATTTGATTGCATAGGCAAGGGCGGTCTTTACCTGTCCGGTCTTGACTCCGCCTTGGTTGTGAGTATGGGTACAGGTACGGCGCTCGTCCACGCCACCAAAGGTGCAGAGATGAAATACCTCGGTGGTACCGGTGTTGGCGGTGGTACGCTTGTGGGACTCTCAAAACTTCTCACGGGGGCAGAGGGCATAGACCACATTGTAGAGTATGCAAACGGAGGCAGTCTTTCTAACATAGACCTGAGGATAAAGGACATCACCTCGCCCGACCGAAACGACTCCTTGCTTGAAGATATGACCGCGGCGAATTTTGGCAACGTGTCGGACGTGGCGAGCAAGGACGACATAGCCCTCGGCATTATGAATATGGTGTACGAAACTGTGGGTATGGTGTCTATATTTGCATCACGTTATTGCAATGTTCGTGACATAGTGCTTACAGGAAACCTGACAAGGCTCGGCTATTGCTATGACAAATTCCGCGAGTTTAACGATATGGGTTATGGTGTGAACTT
Source organism: Eubacteriales bacterium (assembly GCA_045605175.1). Classification (GTDB taxonomy): domain Bacteria; phylum Bacillota; class Clostridia; order Oscillospirales; family CAG-272; genus UBA1740. The sequence goes on from JAZUPL010000029.1 coordinate 11,376, forward strand.
CATCATTCCCGAACTTGCTCAGTTCTCCACGGTTATCGGTTGCGCTCTGGGCGGATTACAGTAAAAATAATAAAATAAAAGCGAGGTAAACTTGTGAATATTTTACGGTTCATTATCCCTAAAAGTTTGGTTGAATACATCGAAACGGATAGCACTGTAAGACAAGGACTCGAAAAAATGAAATATCACCGCTATGTAGCCATTCCCGTCCTTGATAGCGAGGGGGTGTATGTTGGCACATTGCGAAACGACGACATATATAAATATCTCCTTAACAGAAGAGGTTTGAATTATGAGCGGGCAGAGAAGACATCGGTTATGGAAATTCTCGATATGGGATACCTAAAACCGCTTTTACATAGTGCCACATTCGAGCAACTTTTCGATAGGGTAAAGGAGCATAACTTCGTGCCTGTGGTGGACGATAGAGGTTGCTTTATCGGGCTTATTTTAAGGCGTGACGTGATGAACTACCTCTGGGGATATTATTCAGAACACGAAAAATAAAGGAGGGACGGCAATGACCGATAAAAGTGAAATAATATTAGAGCCTGTATCGGTATGCCCACGTCCCGAAGCAGAAGAACAGAGTGCAGGAGATTTCTTTGTGGGTAAGGGTGTTACGGATATGCCTATCGTTGGCACACCTCATAACCAACAGCAGGATGTTGAGGAGGGGACAATTTCCCACGTCGGCGAAGAAGCAACACCCGATAAGTGTAGAGAGGCATCTATGACCGAGGGCGAAACAGAGCCTGTTATGCCGGAAGAAAAAACTACCACTACCGAGAGAGAAGAGGAGGCAGAGTCGGAATACTACTTTGGTATTCTTGGCACGGTGAAGCCGAGAGAAAGTCGCTCTGACCGAATAAGAGAAACCAGATTGCGTAGCGAATTGGCGCGTGACAACGAGCGAATTGAGATGCTGCGCAGAGCCAACGAGGAAAACGCCAGGAGAGAAAGAGAAGATGCCGAAAGAATGCAAAAAGGCATAGGCGAACTTTTTTCTTCTATTCCAAGGCGAGAAAATGCCACGGAAGAACCTCGCATAAAAGCACCGACGGACACCTCGGACGAATACTTGGCTTGGGATATAGAATGGACGCCCGAAGAGAGCAAAATAGTAGGGCAGGACGGCACAGTAGTGACAGAAGCCGAAAAAGAACAAGAGTCATACCCCTCCAACACCGAGGGGGCAGAGCCTTTGCAAAATAACCGAGAGACCACAACCCCCGTGGGTGACGGTGGCGACCTCGAGAAGAGCGAGGAAACCCTCGACTACACTATAACCGTAGAAGAAACATCTGGCAGAGATTATCTTCATATAGACGGTGTAACGGTTGCGCACATCGACCTGTCAAGCGATGGAGGTATTTGCGTAAGAGAGTCCTCCTCCACCGATAATGGCGAGGAAAAAGTCACACGGATAGACACATCTGTGGCGGGCAACGGGGACAGAGAGCAAAATCGCCCTGTATGTGAGCCGGTAATATTGGCCGGTGGCACCAGTGAGCAATTGCCAACAGATTACGATATTTCCTCGCCTTATCCAGATCCTGCGCCGAGGAGCGAAAGCACCGTGCGTTATGACCTCGGAGGCTCTTTGGAGGAGGAACTTGACAGACTTCCCAAGGACAAGGGGCATATAAAAGAGTCGGATATGTTCGAGCGAGAGAGGGAGTTGCGTGAGCAAATTGCTCGCACATTGACCGAGAGTGCGCCTCGGCATAGCGAAAGCCCGACCGAGCACCAAATAGATACCTCGCCAACCTATCCCGATGTTCACACCGAGCGAACGCCCACCGTTGCTCAAACACAGGAGCGCGAGACCTCACAGAGAGATCAAAGGCACGAGGAAATGATGCGTGTCCTCAGGGACGCCGAAAATGATGAAAGACGCAGAAGAACACAAAGTTCTGTCATTGACCCTGTGGTTGATATGGAGAGGGCAAGAGAGGTGGATTCCGAGAGCAGAGATAAGCCGAAGCCCGAGCCTCCAAAGCCCCAGTACAGTTTTAACCGTGGCGAGGCGAGGAGAATAAAGAGCAAGCAAAGCGCCACCGACGTTGAATGTGTCGAGGAAAGAGTCAGACGAGAAATACTCTCCCTAAGGGAGAAAAACGCTATGTTCGAGTATAGTTTTTTGCGTCAGCTTGAGGACGGTGCGGCAAAGAAGGAGCGCCTGCGAGTAGCAGCGGCGCTGAAAAGAGCAGAGCAAAGATTTACACTTGCACGCAACTTTGAGATGCAGGACAACGAGAGATATTACAGATTGACACTCGTCGATATCGCACACGACCGACTCCCAAGAAAAGCCGATAAAACTATTCTCGCCTCCTTGCAGAGCGAACTTTGTGAATTGCTACACAGACGTGATGAACTGAATATGCGTCTTATTGAGTTGTATCGTGGTAGTGCAGGTGGCAAGAAAAACTTTGCTACAAAAAGACTTGATGCTTATATTTCCGGTATGCGTGCCGAATATCAAAGGCTCAGGGCAAGAGAGCGACTTATATCCTCTTACAGTATAAGCCTTGAGAATAAAAGGCATTTATTAACCCTTATGGATAGACGAGTTGTTCTATCGGGCGAACTTGAAAAGGTGAAGCATATCATAGGTCGAGAGTGGCCTAAGGGCGATTACCTGAAGGCACTTCAAAAGGAGAGAAAACGCCTCGAGGGAGAACTAAGAGCAAACAGGAAGGAACTTGACGACCTTCAAAAGAAGGTGCTCTCTAAGGCAGAAAAGAGCAGACTATCAAGAATTGCCATGGCGTTTGGCTGGGGAATATTTATTCTCCTTGTTGTCGGCGGGGTTGCCGCTTATAATTTCCGAGACACCATAATTTCTTGGTTTGGAGGCATGCTTTGAGTCGGTCTAATTTAACACGCCACGCACCTTTTTATAAAACAGGTAAAGAATTCTTTACAATTTTGGAGGAACTATGTTTGGATGGTTTAAGAAAAATATAGAGAATGCTCCGGTCAGTCGCCTGACAGAGGAAGAACGGCAGGAACTTATCACCCGTCTTGAGATAGAGCGAGATGATCTTTGCGAGCGCATAGAGAGCCTGATGAAGAAAATCAAGGAGCAGACCGGACAGCGTGAGTACACCTCTCGAAGGTATGTAAGAGGGCGCTCACCTAATGATTTAGGTTACGGTAAGTGATACTTTTTTCGCTTTTTGGCTCGATTATTTTGTATCCATATAAGTTTTTTAGATAAATATTTAAGAAATTTTATTTTGGGTATTGATTTTTTAGTTTTTTGTGTTATAATGTGTATGGTATGAATAGATGAAAAGGAGACTGACCTGCGGGCCAGTCTCTGTTTTATGAATAGGTAAAATGACCTTGTTTTCTCTGCCGTGTTGTTGGCCTATACTTTTTTGTTTTCGCCAATGGCATTTGAGTTGATATAAAAATGAAATAAATAATAAATATTAGAGAGGTAAAGCATGAAGAAAAGTGTAAAGGAAACCGTGAGAGAGGCTATTGCCCCCACAGTTGCCGAACTCGGTTACCGTATCTGGGACGTAACATTTAGCAAGATTGGTGCGGATTATCACCTTGAAATTACTATCGATAACGATAGAGGCATCAATATTGATGATTGCGAAAAGGTACACCGTGCTATTGATCCTATACTTGACGAGGTTGATCCTATCGAGGACTTTTATTATCTTGAGGTTTCGAGCCCCGGAATCGAGCGTGAACTTCGAACCGAGGAACACATTCTTTTGACACTTGGCTCGCTCGTCGAGGCAAAACTCTTCGCTCCCTTTGAGGGAAGAAAGAGCATAGTCGGTATTCTTGAGTCCTTCGAGGACGGCAAGATTACTATAAGTGAGGACGGCGCGCCTCTTACCCTCCCACGAGCAAGCATATCCAAACTCGCTACTCTTTACACCGAGATAGACCTCGACGAAGAGTAATTCAACATTGTTTATAAAATAGAGATATAGAAAGGGCCCCGCAAAGGGGTAGGTAAAAAGGAAAAATGAACGCAGAACTATTTAACGCACTTGATGCCTTGGAAAAAGAAAGTGGCATCTCCAGAGAGTATATGCTTTCTAAAATTGAGGAGGCTCTTGCAAACGCTTGTCGTAAGGAGGTAGGTGCAACCGCTATTATTCGTGTGCATCTTGATCCTGTGAAGTGTGATATGAGAGTATTCCAACAGAGGACTGTTGTCCCCGACGGAGAGGTGCTTGATCCCCACTGTGAGATATCCCTCTCTGATGCAAAGGCTCTTAGCCGCCGCCACAAACTCGGCGGTGTTGTTGAGACCGAACTTAAAACCAAGACCTTCCGCCGCTTCTCGGCACAGACAGGGAAGCAGATGATAATTCAGGCTATCCGCACCGCCGAGCGTGAGCGTCAGACTCGTGAGTACGAGGAGAAGAAGGAAGAGATTATCACCGCAGTTGTGGACAAGGTAGATACTATAACCGGCAACCTTATCCTTGATACGGGAACAGGCTATGCAACTCTGCTCAAAAGCGAACAGATTCCCGGCGAGATTTATGAGGTCGGCGACAGAATCAAGGTGTTTATCAGCGAGGTAAAGACCGGAGAAACCCGTGGCCCAATAGTCACCTTGTCAAGAATTCACCCCAACTTTGTAAAAAGGCTCTTTGAACTTGAAATTCCCGAGGTTGAGGACGGCACCATAGTTATCAAAGGCGTGTCCCGTGAGGCGGGTGTTCGCACTAAAATATCGGTAGAGTCCAGAGATGAGAATGTAGATGCAATAGGCTCTTGTATCGGTAAGAATGGTATGAGAATAAACGCCATTCTTAGAGAACTCGGTGGAGAAAAGGTAGATATCATTAAATATAGTGATATTATGGAAGAATACGTGGCAGAGGCTCTCTCGCCCGCAAAGGTTATCTCGGTTGTTATGGACGGCGAGCGTTCCTGCATAGTGACCGTAGCCCCCGACCAACTCTCCTTGGCAATCGGTAAAGAGGGAAAGAATGCCAAACTCGTTGCAAGGCTCACCGGTTGCAAGATTGATATAAAGGCATAATATGCAGGCACAGAGAAAAATCCCTATCAGAAAATGTCTTGGCTGTGGCAATCGCTTCGCAAAAAATGAATTGATACGCATAGTACGCACACCCGAGGGTGAGATAGTTTTAGACCTCGTCGGCAAGAAAAACGGCAGAGGTGCATATATGTGTAAAAGCATTGATTGCTTTAAGAAAGCGAGAAAGTCTAAGCGAATAGATAGTTCTTTGGAGTGCAAAATCCCCGAGGAAGTATATGATAGGTTGGAGGAGGAACTTTCCCGTGAGTAGTTCGGGAATGGTTCGTGTGCGTGGAATGCTCGGCTTTGCGATGAGAGCCGGCAAGGTGGTTATCGGCACAGAACAGGTTATATCAGCCCTTCCCTCGAAAGGACGGCTGAAATTAGTGCTTGTAGCAGAGGGCGTATCCGACGCAACCAAAAAGAAGATAACCGGAAAATGCGAGTTTTACGGTGTCGAATGTATATCATTGAAACTAAGCAGCGACGACCTTGGTGACCTGCTCGGCAAGACCTATTCACCTGCGGTGGTGGGAATTACCGACGAGGGGTTTGCCCTGCAAATCAAGAAGGCGTCGCAAACGACAACCTGAAAGGATCTTTCTTTATAAGAAAGGGTGAAACATATGGCAAAAGTATTAAAGATTTCTGAAGTTTCCAAGGACTTTGGAATGAAGTCGAAGGAAGTAATCGACGGATTTAAGGCTATTGGAATAGACAAGAATACCGGAGGCTCGGTAAGCGATGGCGAGTTTGAGGCATTTATGCATCATATGACCGTTACCCATCAGATAAGCAACATTGACGCATATCTGGAGGGAAGTGTCACTATAACCTCTGCCAAGGCAAAAGCAGAACCCAAAGCAGAGCCAAAAGCAGAGCCAAAAGCAGAGCCCAAGGCAGAACCAAAAGCAGAGCCCAAGGCAGAACCTAAAGCAGAGCCCAAGCCTACCCCGAAGGTCAACGAGGGAGAGAAACCCGCACAGCCTCAGGGAACACAAAGACCTCAGGGACAGAATGGCGGAAATGGTCAAAGACCAGGTGGACAAAACGGTCAGAATAGTCAAAGACAGGGAGGCCAAAACGGTCAGCGTCCCCAGGGACAAAACGGACAGAACGGCAACCGTCCCCAGGGTGATAGAGGCGGTCAGCCTCGCTATGGCCAGCGCCCCTCGGAAGATCCCTTCGCACGCCGTCGTGAGAATATGAACCGTGAGGCGAACGGCTTTAAGGGCGGACAAAGACCTCAGGGCCAGAATGGCGGAAATGGTCAAAGACCACAGGGGCAAAATGCGGGCAACGGTCAAAGACCCCAGGGACAAAACGGCACAAGACCTCAACCCCAAACCACCACACAGGCGCAACGTCCCGAGGCAGTAGCAGAAGCGGCAAAGCAGGCATCTACTCTTCGCCCCGCGCAGCAGGCTCAACAGGCGCAACTTGAAAGAAGACAAAAACAGGCAGAACAGGCAAAGGCTCAGCCCCAAACTCCCAAGAAAGAGGAGAGAAAGGCTCAGCGCCAGCAGTTCCGTACCATAACCCCCTCCACCGACAGAACGGTACAGGGCGGTGTAAATATCGACACCGAATACCCCTCCCAGGAAAAAGGCAAGAGGGTAGTCGATCTTCGTACTACCGAGGTAGATCTCTCCAAGTATGACGAGCGCTACAACGATCAGTATTACGCAATAGCCCGCGGCACCGAAACCGCAAGTTCCAAGACCAAGGTGAAACGTCAGGACAATCGTAGTCAAGGCAAGGGCTCAAAGCAGGATAGAGAAAGAGAACGTATCAAGAGAATGGAAGCGGAGCGTGCAAGAGCGAAGCAGCTTGAGATAACCGTTCCTGATGAGATAACCGTTTCCGAACTTGCTGTGCGCATGAAGAAGAGTGCCGCAGAAGTTATCAAAAAACTGATGCTTATGGGTGAGATGAAGGGGCTTAATGACGTCCTTGACTATGCAACCGCAGAACTTATCGCAGATGAGTTTGGCATAAAGGTAGAAAAAGAAGTGGTTATTACCATTGAAGAGCGTCTGTTCACCGAGGCGGATGACAACGAGGACGACCTCGTAGAGAGAGCACCTGTCGTGTGCGTAATGGGACACGTTGACCACGGTAAGACCTCTATTCTTGACGCCATCCGTCACACCAACGTTACCCGTGGCGAGGCAGGTGGTATTACCCAGGCTATCGGTGCATATCGTGTCAGAATAAATGACAAGGATATCACCTTCCTTGATACCCCCGGTCACGAGGCGTTCACCGCGATGCGTATGAGAGGTGCTCAGTCCACCGATATTGCTATACTCGTTGTTGCCGCAGACGATGGCGTAATGCCCCAGACCGTCGAGGCTATCAACCATGCAAAGGCGGCAGGTATAGATATTATAGTGGCTATAAACAAGATGGATAAGCCCACTGCCAACCCTGATAACGTTCTTAATCAACTCACCCAGTACGAACTCGTTCCTGAGGCGTGGGGTGGTGACGTTATCACCGTTCCTGTTTCTGCACACACCAAGATGGGTATAGAGGAACTTCTTGAAAACGTTCTTCTTGTAGCCGAGGTAAAGGAACTTCGTGCCAACCCCACCAAGCGTGCAAAAGGTCTTGTTATCGAGTCCAAGCTTGACAAGGGCCGTGGACCTGTTGCTACCGTACTTGTTCAAAACGGTACTCTTCACCAGGGTGACTATGTAATTGTTGGTACTGCTACCGGTAGAGTAAGAGCAATGGTCGATGATAAGGGCAGAACGGTAAAGAGTGCAGGCCCCTCTGTTCCTGTTGGGATAATAGGTCTTGACGATGTTCCCCAGGCAGGTGACGAGATGAATGCCGTAGAGGACGAGAAGATGGCAAGAACTCTCGCCGAGCAGAGAAGAGAAAGACAGCGTCAGGAAATCCTCGCTGCCAACTCTAAGATTAACCTTGATGAACTGTTCAGCCGTATTTCCGAGGGCGTCCAGACTCTTAACATCATAGTTAAGGCTGACGTTGCAGGCTCGGTAGAGGCTGTAAAGGCGTCGCTGCTTAAACTCACAAACGACGAGGTTAAGGTAAATGTTATCCACTCGGCGGTAGGTGGAATTACCGAGAGCGATGTTATGCTCGCTACCGCTTCGGATGCTATTATAGTAGGCTTTAATGTTCGTCCCGACAAAAACGCACTTGACTCGGCAGAGCGTAACCGTGTTGACATCCGTTGCCACCGTATCATTTATGAAATTATAGATGAAATTGAGGCGGCTATGAAGGGTATGCTTGCTCCCGAATTCCGCGAGGTATTGCTCGGTCACGCCGAGGTACGTCAGACTATTAAAGTGCCCGGTGTCGGTATTATTGCAGGATGCTATGTTCAGGACGGTAAAATTACCCGTCAGTCCTCTATCCGTATCGTTCGTGACGGTATAGTAATATTTGAGGACAGAATTTCCTCTCTTCGCCGTTTCAAGGACGATGTAAAGGAAGTAAACTCCGGATATGAATGCGGTGTAGGTATCGAGAAATTCAACGATATCCGCGAGGGTGATACGCTTGAGGCATTCATTATGGAAGAGGTCGCAAGATAATCTTTCAAAAGATTAAATAAAATAAGGGGCTGAGCCTTTAGCGTAATTAACGCTTTTGACTCAGCCCTTTTTATTATTTTCTTTATTAGTGTTTAATCCTCGTCGGACCCTTTGCCTGTTATTGCATTATATATAGTACTTATAATTCCTGTTACTATTCCACCGATAGGGAAGGCGACCCAACCGGGGTGCCACAAACCCCACATCAGACCGAGAAGTAGGAAAATAATAGTTGCAAGTAACATAACCGATGAATTTATTGCATCGAGAAGTCGTTTGCTATTGTTGTCGGTCGAGGTCTTTGCCGCTTTTTCCATTACGTAGCCCTCCTCCGACATTCGTATGCCTGCATACACGAACAAAAATACCGCAACCGCTATAACAAGCATGAATGTTCCAAAAGTGCGTTGCTCTATTTGGTTTGTCGAATAGCGTGGCATAAGTAAAATGAGAAGTAGTATGTCAAGAATAATAATTACTGTTGCGGCGGTGAAAAACCAAGGAATTAAATTAAAAAATCCGTCGCGGCGGTATTTGTCGGTGGGTAGAGTGGGCAAATCCTTTCCCTTGATTTCGTGCGAAACTCCTGCATAGACAATAATTCCGACTCCAACGGCAATAACGGTGAGCATTGCTATAACCCCCGAATACTCGGAACTGCTTGCAGAATTGATAAACAAAAGGAGTGCAACCGAGCCAACTATGAGGAATACTCCAATAGCGATAAGAAGTGCCAACCTCTTATAAAGCGATCTGATATTAAATAGAATACCGTCATAATTTATAGGCTCTGAAACTTCTGCCTGTCTTTCGCCAGCAACGTCGCCTCGCACAAGCGTGTCAAGGTCGCAACCAAAAACATCGCATAAGCGGACGAGTGTATCAACGTCGGGCAAAACAGAGTCGCCCTCCCACCTTGAAACAGTCTGTCGGGAAACCGACATCAATTCGGCAAGCCTTTCCTGCGTTATAGCCTTTTCTTTTCTCAAATAGGTAAGATTACTTCCAAAACTCATAAAATCCTCCTTTTAGATAAATGAACCGACATAAGAAGTTCTATGTCTGACTATATTATACCTTCATTTTATGCACAGGTCAATCAAGTGGCGTGTGGAATACCAGAAAATTATGTAACACAGAATGTTACATCGAATGAATTGTAAGGAATTGTTTGTATTTTAATCCAGTTATTTCCCGTCCCTCTCTATATTTCTTATATAATGGAAGATATACTGTTGAGCCATACCACGATACCTACCAAGCGAGTCAACGTCGAGATTCCCGTCAAAATAGGTGTCAATTGCCCTCTTCATCCATACGTCAATAGGAAAGGCGTCAAGGTTTCCAAAGCCAAAAAGAGCGACACAGGACGCGACCTTATCGCCTACCCCCTTGATTTGTTTAAGACATTCTACTGTATGAGTGTAACTTCTTGCCGCGGCAATCATATCAAGATTTATTTTTCCGCTTGCAATACTATCGCAGGCATCTAATATGTATCCGTAACGAAAACCGGGACGGGACGGGAGCAAACCATCGGGATTTTTGAGTATATCCTCTGCCGTGGGGAAGGTGTAGCACCTGCCACACTCTCGGCATTTTTCTTCACACGGGGTGGCACTAATCTGCCCATAGGGGCATTTTTTAAGACTATTTTGTAAAGCGAGGTTTACACCGTATTCGGCGCAAATCTGTCGGACAATTTTTCTTATTCTCGGTATGTTGTTGTTTTGCGAGATTATAAAGGAAATAAGCGTTTCGAAGGGGTCTTGTTTAAGTATAGCAATTCCACCGGCTACCTCGGCTGCATTTTTTAGCCACTGTGAGTCGGTTCTTCCAACAATATCCTCCTTGATAGCCCCCAGGTCGCTCTCAAGGTTAAAGTAGTGAACGCCTATACTATCGACAAATTCTTCGTCCTCGGTAAAGAATATCAGTTCTCCTCTTTCTCTCTGCCCGACGTCAATAATATGTCCGTAGGCGGTGGTGACGTATCTTGCCAATGCTTCTTCGCTCTCTATTCTCTCATAACGGAAGCATTGACCGCACTCCATAGTGTCGCATAGGTCGTACTCTCCAAGCCCGTATATCACTGTGCATTTTGTACCGTCTATGCATTCGTTTTTTTTGAACATTTTTGTTTATACCCCTTGAAAACTATTTGTAAATATTGTATAATGTAAGTTGAAATATTATTTTTATATATTTTAGCACAAAATTCGTCTTTTTTCAAGAGGTAATGGGAGGTAAAATGGAACAGATTTATATGATACCCGTCACCGAGGCTTTTGAGGCAACCCTGAAAGAGCCACAGTGCGGTTGTCCTATTTGCAGGCTTTACAAGAAGTTGCAGGAGGATGAGCTTGATATCATTCTTGGCGCTTCGATGATGGAGCCGGACATTAGGATACAGA
>JAZUPL010000030.1:0-16534 GCA_045605175.1 Eubacteriales bacterium
AATCGGCGAAGCCCTTTTATTATATATTGTTGTTGCTGTTGTTATTATATATTATTTCTTTATTATTGTGGGTCATTTTGACCCTGGGTGAGGTTCATTTTGACCCAGGTCGGAGGTCATTTTGAACGGTCACTCATTGATTAGTTTGATTTCTTTTATGTTTTTCCTATAAAGGCGGGGCGGTTATAAAATAAATAGAATTTTGTTGACTATAAAGTTCGGGTGTGGTATAATTTAGCCATGTGAATTTTTTTCTTTGGGAGGAAGTATGGATACTAATTTCTCGCCTAATTTTACAGAGTATATATATGACAAAAAAGCCGAGGGGAAAATCCTGCTCGGTCGAATTCTTTTAGTAGTATTTTATATTCTGTTTGTAGTAGGCTTCTTTCTGTTTTGTTACATAAGCAGAATTATACCTCTGTTCGCCCTTTGTCCTTTTGTAACCTGGGTGCTTGTATTTTTCACTTGGCGTTATGTTAGTTTTGACGTGTATTATACTTTTGAGCACGGCAGACTTGAGGTCGGCAAAATCAAGGACGGGAAAAATACAAGGATAAAAAAGCCTGCACTTGTCCTTGAATATAAAAATCTGACCTATGTTGCAAGATATTCTGACGCTGTTGCAAGCGGGACGCTCGCTGGTGTTAGGGTGATAGACTTTTCGCAAAGACTGTCTTCGGAAAACAGTATAGTCCTGATTTCGGGCGAGGGAAGCGACAAGGTTGCTTTAATTATTGAGGCAACCGACAGGCTTATTAAACTTCTTAAATCCTTTGTAAAAGATGGGTTTTGCATACAAGATACAAGAGATATATAGATTTTTGTCTTTGTAGATGTTGCCTTGCTACAATTATTGTTCGTAAAACTTAACACGGGTGTGGGGTATTTGTTGTTAAAAGGATAGAGTATGGTTGAATATGCAAGCATAAATGCCGAGTGTTTCATATCTATTATGTCTTGAAATGTAACCTATTGTTTGCAAATAGAATGATTTTCCGGTTTATTTTGTACATAAAAAAAGACCTTGAATATAGCGTGATACTCTTAACGGAGTATCACGCTAACTAAGTTTGCCCTTGGGGCAAGTGAAGTTATCTTCGATAGTGAAGTTCACTTCGTGAGTGAAGTTTCGCCTGACGGCGAAGTGTGGGCAAACTTAACTTCACTTGTGCGTAGTACAAACTTCACTGCGTAGCAACTTCACTTTTGCGATAGCAAAAACATCACCAACAGAAAAAGAGAGAACATTTTCGGTACAAAACCAATTTGTTCTCTCTTTCTGTTTGTAAAGGGGTTTGGGCTTAGCTCATATATGCATTTGACCAGACAAATGCGGTGCTTGCACTTTTGCCAAAGTGTCAATTCTCCGCTAAGGATATCACCCTATTCAAGGTCTTTTTTCTTTAATATTTGTTGTTTTTTGTTGTGTGGTTATGCGTTATACACCAGAGTAGGCAGAGAAGCCACCGTCGATGGGGAGGACTACGCCTGTGATAAATCCTGATGCGGCATCGTTTAAGAAGAAGAGAAGACCGCCGAGAAGTTCCTCGGACTCGCCAAAGCGGTTCATAGGAGTGCCACGAAGGATTTTCTCGGTTCTTGGGGTGGGAGTGCCGTCGGGGTTAAAGAGCAGGGCTCTGTTCTGATTTGAAACAAAGAAGCCGGGGGCAATTGCGTTTACACGAATGCCCGCATTTGCAAAGTGAACTGCAAGCCACTGGGTAAAGTTAGAAACACCTGCCTTTGCTGCACTGTATGCAGGTATCTTGGTTAGGGGACGGAATGCGTTCATAGAAGAGATGTTGATAATATTACCGCTTCCTGCCTTTGCCATATCGAGGGCGAAGACCTGAGTTGTGAGGAATGCGGCGGTAACGTTAAGGTCAAGGACAAACTTAAAGCCTTCGGGAGTGAGAGAGAAGAAGTCCTGCTTGCCCTCGTCGTCTATAAGTTCTGCATCAAAATACTCGTTTATGGTGGTTGCCTTGGGGTTGTTTCCGCCTGCGCCGTTGATTAGAATGTCACAGGGGCCAAGTTTTTCGTTTACCGTGTTGCGTGCTTCTTCAAGGCTTGCCTTGTCGAGGCAGTTTGCCTTAACTGCGATTGCGTTATATCCGAGGTCACGTATAGCCTGTGCGTTTGCCTCTGCTGCATCAAGGTTGATGTCGAGGAGGGCTACTTTTGCACCGCAGGAGGCAATTGCCTTTGCAAAGTCGAAGCAGAGTACACCGCCTGCACCTGTTACCACGGCAACCTTGCCGGATAAATCAAGTTCAAAGGGAAGTTTCATAATAAATTCCTTTCAAATAAAATTATTAAACATCTGTGGGGGTGTCGAAGGAGTTGTATGCTGCACAAATAATACGCACGGGGTACTGTGCCGACTCCATAGGAATTGGCATCGGATCGCCTGACAAAATAGCAGAGTAGAATAGGTCAATAAGTTTCATGTGGCTTGTGCCGTACACCTCTTTGCCCATTACGGGGATATTCCCCTCGTCGTCGTCAATTCTCTCGCCATCGAGGTAGAGGTGGTTAAGTCTTATCTCTATTTTGTGGTTTTTTGTGGTAACATATACATAATTGTTGCTGATACCACGGAAAGAGTTGGTGGCATAGAAGTTTGCTTGCCTACCCTCGTCAAAGTATATAACACCCTCTGCGGAGTCCTCGACGTCTATCACACCCTTCAGGCTATGGTTAGAAACAGTGGCACATACCTGCTTTGGCGTACCGAATAAATCATAGAGCAAATCAATGGTGTGAATTGCTTGGTTAATCATAACGCCGCCACCCTCTGTGGCTTTCTTTCCTCGCCAAGCGTCACGGGCGTAATATCTTTCGCCTCTGTTCCAGAAAAGAGCACCATAGCCACTTGTAGCACCGCCGTCCTCGGCGATTAACCTTTTTGCAAAGAGGGTAGAGTGGTTAAATCGGTTTTGGAAGCAGACGCAAACTCTACCCTTGCTCGCTTTTTCTGCCGCGAGCATTATTTCGCACTCGCGTTGGCTTATGCACATCGGCTTTTCAAGAAAGACATTGATATTTCTTTTAAGAGCCTCAATAGTCATCTCGGCGTGGAGGAAGTGGGGTGTTGCTATATGTACGGCATCGAGGTTTTCTTTGTCGAGCATCTCTACGTAGTCGGTATAGATAGGGAGTGAGAGCGAATGCTCTATAAGTTTAGCCTCTGCCTTTTCTCTCACAATATCGCAAAGAGCCACGAGAGTGACCTTATCATTTTCAGAAAGGGGGATAATATGGTTGTTGGAAATCGACCCACAACCTATTAGTGCAACTCTTAATTTTTCCATTTTTATACCGTTTCGACTATATTATCATTTGCGGTTGTTCTGGGCTTGGAGGATGCTATTTTCTTTTTAAGTTCCTCGTAGAAGAGTTCGTCATCTATGGGGAGAGTAACCTCTTTGTTAAGCCAGGAGGAGAGGTGCATAGCATTTGCAAGAGCAACGCCTGCAAGACCGTCCTTTGCAGGAGCGTAGATAGGCTCTTCGCCGTTTATTGCCGCAACGATGTTGTTAAGAATACCGCAGTGCTGTGTTGCTTCGCCGACAAGTTCGACCTCGACGGTGGGCAGACATTCGGGCTTGTGAGCACCATATACCGCACCCATGCAAACCTCACGCTCGTCCTGAAGGAGCTGCTTGTAGTAGAGTTTGTCGTTTTCGTAGATGAGAGTGCCCTTTGTACCGGTGACCTCAAAGCGGTTGGTACCGGGGGCGTCGGCAGTAGTGGTGATGAACACGCCTGTTGCACCGTTGGGGTATTCGCAGTAGCAGGTTACATCGTCCTCAACCTCGATGTCGTGCCATTTTCCGTAGTGGCAGAATGCACGTACCATACAGGGGGACATACCTATTATCCACTGGAAGAGGTCGAGTTGGTGGGGAGCCTGATTGTAGAGAACGCCGCCGCCCTCGCCGGACCAGGTCGCTCTCCAAGCACCTGTGTTATAGTAGAACTGTGTTCTGTACCAGTCGGTTATAATCCAGTTTGTTCTCTTGATTTCGCCAATCTTACCCTCGGCAATCATCTCTTTCATCTTGATAAAGGCGGGGTTTGTACGCTGGTTGAACATAATGCCGAGGACTCTGTCACTCTTCTCGGCTCTTGCGAGCATTTCCTTAACCTGGAGGGTGTAAACACCTGCGGGCTTCTCAACTACACAGTGGAGGTTGTAGTCCATTGCGAGTATGGCAAGCGGTGGGTGGTCATAGTGGGGAGTGGCGATAACTACCGCATCAACAAGCCCCGACTTAAACATTTCCTCTGCATTGGTGAAGTAGGCGATAGTGTCACCGTACTTTTCCTTTAGCATATCCAATTTTGCAGGGTTGATGTCGCAGACCGCTGTTAGTTCACCGTTTGTAATTTCGCCGGTCTTGAAGTATCTGGCGTGTGCCTTTCCCATGTTTCCGCATCCGACAATGCCGAATCTTACTTTTTTTCCCATATTCCGTTTTCATCCTTTCTATATCCATATTTAATCATTAACTGTTCAAATGTCTTTACCGCAAAATCAAAGGCTTCACGGTTGCTACTAAATTTATATTTGCCTTTAAGTTCATGCTCATCTATCATTGAATAGGCGGCAAAGATGTGAAGATGAGGCTCAATAGTCAGGTAAATCAATTCGTCGGTTGCCTCGTTTACAATATCGATAATTTCGCCTATGCGTCCTTCACCCTCGCCTGCGGGGGTAATGGTCTGGCTCTCATAAATTGCGTCCTTGATATGCAGGTAGCCGAGATTTATAAGAGTCGCCTTGATACCCTCCATAACGTCGGCGTTGTTCATTCGGTAGTTAGCAGGGTCAAAAATACCGTAAAGCCCCCTGACATTTGTTAAGAGGTCGGTCACCTGTTCGGGCATCTGACCATAAATTCCGCTCTCGTTCTCGTGGCAGAGGCGAATTCCTCTTTTCTTTGCCAGACAAACGAGCGTATTCATTCGTCGGAGGACTTCGTCGCGTTTTTCTTTAAGGCTATCCTGTCCGACGAAGAAACTGAACATTCGCATATTGGTTGTGCCAAGAATTTCGCAAACTTCAAGAGCCTTGTCAAAGTCGCAGAGGTGGTGCGAGAAGTCCTCATCAATAGGAAATTTGCCTATCGGAGAACCGAGCGAGCCTACCTTAATACCGTTTTCATCAAAGGCATTCTTTATCTTTGCAAGTTCCTCCTCTGTGAGAGAGAGAATGGGCTTGCCACCGATGTTTCTCGGCTCAATGTACCTGATGCCGTTTTCATTCAGGGCGGCTATCTGTTCCTCTAATGAGTCGCCCGCCTCGTCTGCAAAGGCGGAAAAAACAAACCTTGCCACTTATGCATTCCTTTCTTATTTTATATTTAGTTTTATAAAGTTAGGCTATATTAAAAAAAAGTTCGTTATAGCCGAAAAAACTAAAAAAACACATTTTCTGTATGAAATTATTAGAGAAGTTATATAAACACTACATCAATTTTAGCACACCAAAATATCTTTTGCAATATATATTTATAAATATTTCTTGTAACACTTGCAAAAACTATTGCAAAAGTTGTCCATTTGTGCTAAAATGTAAAAGCAATACTTATGCCATTTGATAAAAGGAGGTGGTTTTGTGAAGGATAAACTCGTTTTAAGTGCTGACGGTATTTGCTTTTCCTATAATTTTGACAAGCAGCCTCCCTCTGATTTAGACATCAGGCATTGCCACGATACTTACGAGATTTTATATGTTACCGAGGGCGTGGGTGTCTTTCACATTGAGGACCGCTCCTATGAGATAAAACCCGGTGACCTTTTGTTTATCCCTCCTTTTGAATATCATTTCTTTAATGTAAAGACCGATATTCCATACGAGAGATACGTGATAAACTTTTACTCCTCCTCGCTTTTTGAGGGGGCGGGGGCGTCACTGCTTCGTATAATCGGCTCAAAGGAGTCGCCTGTGGGCAAGGTCTTCTCGGCAAAAATTCTCCCGCAGAACGTTCACTCACTGTTTTCAAGATTGAAAGAGGCTGAGAAGATGCCCTCGGGTGAGATGGCTCTCTACTTGAGAATGCTCAACACCGAACTTATTATGCTCCTTTCCAATGTTGACGGCGAAAAGGAATATCATAGTGCCGAAAGACTCGGTGCGAGGGTTATCAAATTCCTAAACGAAAATATCGATAAAAATATTTCGCTTGACCACTTGGCACGCAGATTTTTCGTCAGTAAGTATTACCTGTGCCGTGCCTTCAAGAAGCACAACGGTATTTCTATTCACGGATATATCAATCAAAAAAGAGTTATGTATGCAAAACAACTTATAGAGTCGGGCGAGACCGCCTCGGGTGCGGCATATCGTGTGGGATTTGGTGATTATTCGGCATTCTACCGTGCCTACGTTAAGATAGTCGGAAGAGCCCCCACCCACGAGGAAGAAACTCCGAAGGAGATAAAATGAGTTACGAAATACTTGACAAAATAAATTGTATAGAGGATTTCAAGGCGCTCTCGGACGGGGATATGCTCCCACTGTGTGACGAGTTGAGGGCGTTTTTGCTTGAAAAGGTGGAGAAGTGCGGAGGGCATCTTGCCTCAAATCTCGGTGTCGTAGAGTTGTCTGTGGCGTTGCACCGCGTCTTTGATTCTCCAAAGGATAAAATAATATTTGACGTCGGACATCAGTCTTACGTACACAAGATACTCACAGGAAGAAAGAGCCGATTTGACGAACTTCGCACCACGGGTGGACTTTCGGGCTTTACCTTGAGGCGAGAGAGCGAACACGACGCATTTGGTGCTGGGCATAGTTCAACATCTATTTCGGCGGCTCTCGGTTTTGCCGAGGCTTCGGCTCTGTGCGGTGAGGATAACCACACGGTTTGTGTTATCGGTGACGGTGCATACACGGGCGGTATGGTTCACGAGGCTATTAACAATTGCCGTCCCGAACTGAATTTGGTTGTAATACTTAACGAAAACGGTATGAGCATTTCCTCTAACAAAGGAGCATTTGCCTCCTATCTTTCGGACGTTAGAAGTTCGAAGGGGTATAGAGGAATAAAGGATAGGACAAGGTCTTTCTTTAACCATATACCTCTTTTGGGCAAACCAATTCTTTGGGTGCTAACCTGGATTAAAAGATTTCTAAAAAGAGTGCTGTTCAATGCAAACTATTTCGAGGACCTCGGTTTTTACTACCTTGGGCCTATCGACGGCAACGATTACAAAAAGGTCGAGGCGGCACTTCGCAAGGCGAAAAAAATGAACAAGTGCGTTTTCGTTCACCTTATTACTACCAAGGGTAAGGGATACGACGATGCCGAGAAAAACCCCGACGTTTTCCATAGTGTAAAGCGCTCGGAGGGCGAAAATTCATCATTCCACGGTGTGTTTGCCGACGAATTTATGAAAATAGCAGACGCTGACGAGAAGGTGGTCGCTATAACAGCCGCTATGGGACTTGGAACGGGACTTTCCGCATTTGGAGAAAAATACCCCAACAGATATTTTGACGTTGGCATAGCCGAGGAGCACGCATTAACCTTTGCAGCAGGACTTGCCGCCGCAGGGTACAAGCCCTACGCCGCTATTTATTCCACCTTCCTGCAAAGGGGATACGATAATATAGTCCACGATATTGCTCTGCAAAATCTTCCTGTGAAAATTATTATAGACAGGGCAGGGCTGTCGGCGGCAGACGGTGCGACGCATCATGGTATTTTTGACGTTGCGTTCCTCTCACATATCCCGAATATGTATATATATTCTCCTTATTCCTACGGTTCGCTACGTGAGGTGCTCGAACACTCCGCACAGAGCAACGAGCCTATTGCGATAAGATTCCCAAATTGCTCCGAGTCCGAGCGGGTATTAGGCCACCCATTCAAAAGAGTTGAAAATGCTTTTGTTTCTCTTGATTTTGACCTGTGTTCACCTCCTGAAAATCTGATTATTACCTACGGCTCTATTATCGAAAAGGTGCTTTTGGCAAAGGATATTCTTGAAGAGAAGGGCGTGTGCGTTGGCGTTATCGCGGTCGAACAAATCAAGCCTTTTACCCCCTCGATTGATATAATCGAAAGGGCGGCAAGAAACGGTGCAAAAATCCTCTACGTTGAGGAGGGAATAAAGAACGGCGGTGCAGCCATGATAACGAAGAATATGCTCTCGGAGCGAGGCGTGGATACAAGAGATTTCACAATACTCGCAATAGATGATAATTTTGCAAACCCCTGTGAGAAATGCGACCTATATGACTATGTTGGACTTTCTTGCGATAAGATAGCAGGGCATTTTATCGAGGAATAATAATCGGTTTATAAATGGCAGATTTAGTCCAACTATTCAAATTGATTTACTATAAAGCAACAAAAACTATTTTATTCGGTTAATAAAAATGAGTATTGATTTTAACAAAACCGACGGTGCTTTATATACACAAAGAGTCCGAGAACTTATGCCCGACGGTGGGCGAGTGTATATCTGCACCTTCGGTTGCCAACAAAACGAGGCGGATAGCGAGAGGGCGTTAGGACTTGCCGTGGCTATGGGTTATACCCCTGTGAGCGAGCCTGATGAGGCAGACCTTATTCTTGTCAACACCTGCGCCATTCGTGCCCACGCAGAGGACAAGGCTCTTTCCACCTTGGGTCTATTCAAGAGCATCAAGAGAAAAAGACCTTCCGTGGTTATTGGTATTCTTGGCTGTATGGTGTCGAAAAAGGACGGAATAGACCGCATAAAAAATGATTTTCACTACGTGTCCTTTACGCTCGACGCGGCGAGCATTCACCTTTTGCCCGAGAGGGTTTACTTGGCTTTGTGCGAGGGGGAAAGAGGCTTTTCTTCCCCTATACCAAGACCGGAGATTGTCGAAGGTGTGCCTGTATATAGGCTTTCCTCTCACAAGGCTTGGGTTTCTGTAATGTACGGGTGTAACAACTTTTGCTCATATTGTATAGTCCCTTACGTCAGGGGCAGGGAGAGAAGTCGCTGTTCGAGTGAAATTATAGCCGAGTGCCGATCCTTGGTCGAAGGCGGAGTAAAGGAAATAACCCTGCTTGGGCAAAACGTAAATTCCTATTATTCTGATATAACATTCCCCGAACTTCTTTCGAGAATTGCGTCAATTGACGGTGATTTTATTATCAGGTTTATGACGAGCCACCCAAAGGATGTGTCCGACGAACTTATCTCGGTAATGGC
The DNA here is from genome assembly GCA_045605175.1 of Eubacteriales bacterium. Lineage (GTDB taxonomy): Bacteria > Bacillota > Clostridia > Oscillospirales > CAG-272 > UBA1740. The sequence goes on from JAZUPL010000030.1 coordinate 9,205, forward strand.
AGAAAATACGCCAAAAATTGCCCCCTACTTCCATCTGCCCTTGCAGTCTGGCAGTGACAGAATTCTCTCGCTTATGAACAGGACCTACACCAAGGAGCATTTCATCTCCGTGGCAAAAAAACTTAAAGAGAAAGTGCAGGGAATAGCCCTTAGCACCGACGTTATAATAGGTTTTCCTACCGAGAGCGAGGAGGACTTCCTTGACACCTTGGACGTGCTTGAAAGAGTGAGGTTTGACTTTGTTTATTCCTTTATCTTTTCCCCAAGGGTTGGTACGGTTGCCGAGAAGATGACCGATAGAGTTCCACAGGAACTCTCACAAGAGAGGATGGCGAGGTTGCTTGCCTTGGGAGATGAAATTTCGCTTATGAAAAATGAAGAGTACGTCGGAAAAAGAGTGAGAGTGCTCGTCGATGGGGTGTCAAAAAACAAGGACTATTTAAGCGGTAGGACTTATAGTGGTAAACTTGTGCATTTCCCCTCGGATAGTTCTAAAATAGGCAGTTTTGTCAAGGTGGAAATAGAAAAGGCAAATCCCTTTAATTTAATTGGCAAAATTGTAGAATAATATAATTAGTAGTTTATGAGGCTTTGTAAGCACAGAAAATAAACTGCTTTGAAAAATTGATTATTAAATTAGTAATAAAAGAAAGAGGTATATAAAAATGACTAAAATTATTGAACTTGCTCATATGCTCGGCATCGAGATTGCAAAAAGCGACGAGATTACAGCGCTTAACATAACCAAGGACGCCTACGACAGAGATGCCGAACTTCAGGCGCTTATCAGCGAGTATGAAACCGATAGAAAACTGCTCGGCGAGGAGTTCGTAAAGCCTGAGGGCGAGGCAGACGAGATAGCGATTGCAAACCTGCGTGCAAGAATCGAGGAACTTACGAGAATTATAACGTCAAACCATAAGTATATCGCATTTTCCACAGCTCAACAGGCTCTTAATAAACTTATGGCAGAGGTTAATGCCGAGATTAAGTTCTGTATAACAGGCGAGAGAGATAACTGCACTCACGATTGCTCGACCTGTTCGGGTTGTCACTAATATGCGGTTTTTTAATTCTGTTTAGTTGTTTTTAGACACTGTTAATTGTTAAAAGTGAATTCACTATAAATTTATCTAAATTAAGGAGGTAGTGATATGGCAGAGGTTATAGAGAGAAGAGTTGATGCCACCGATGTCACTCCTATGATGAGGCAGTACCTTGAGGTTAAGGACGAGTATGCCGAATATATATTGATGTATCGCCTTGGCGACTTTTACGAGTGCTTCTTTGACGATGCACTCTTGGTTTCGCGTGAACTTGAACTTACCCTGACGGGCAGAGATTGCGGAAACGGAAAGCGCGCCGCTATGTGTGGCGTACCCTTTCATAAGGCGGACGTCTATGTCGGGAAACTTGTGGAAAAGGGTTATAGAGTCGCTATTTGCGAGCAGATAGGCGACCCGAAGGCTGCTGTTGGACTTGTAAAACGAGAGGTTACCCGTGTAGTCACCCCTGGTACAATAACCGACGCCGTACTGCTTAACGAGAGCAAAAACAACTATCTCGCCTCGGTTTGCTATGGCAAGGGAGGTGTGGCGCTGTGCTTTGCCGATATTACAACGGGTGAAATTTCGGCTACTATTATTGACGGAGAAGATATTGTTTCAAGAATAAATAACGAAATGGGAAGTTACTCACCCAGCGAGGTTATAATAAATATTAGCCGTCGTGACTGCCCGAACCTATGTAATTTCCTTACTGACAGGTTTAACTCGCTTATAATTGACAATATGCCCATGCTTTTCTCCTTGGATAGAGATATTGACGCAGTTCGCAAAACCTTTGGTGTCAATGCCGATGAGATAACATCTACCGAGATTACATTAGCGGTGGGGGCTCTTATAAGTTATATTAAACAAACGCAAAAGACGGATATTCCTTTCGCAAGAGAACTTAATATTTATAACAGGGCGCAGTATCTTGAAATGGATTTGAACACCAGACGCAATCTTGAACTCACAGAGTCTATGCGTACGAAGGAGAAAAAAGGCTCGCTGCTCTGGGTGCTTGATAAGACCAAGACCGCTATGGGGGCAAGGCTTTTGCGCTCTTGGATAGTAAAGCCCCTTCTTGACCCTGTTGCTATCGGTAAAAGACAGGCGGCTACCGCCGATTTCCTCCGTGACAGGGCTTTGCGCGAGTCGCTCGGTGAATTTTTATCCACAACTCTTGATATAGAACGCCTTACCGCAAAGGCGGTTTACGGCACTGCAAACGCAAAGGATTTGAAGGCCATACACCAGAGCCTTGAAAAACTGCCCGAAATTAAGTCCTTGATTTCAGGTACAAAGTGCGAAACATTGAGAGAAATTGCGAGAAATCTCGACACTATGGAGGACCTGTGTTCGCTTCTTGGCAGGGCGCTTGTTGATGTACCTCCCTTTACTGTACGCGAGGGCGGAATGATACGCAAGGGATTTTCTCCCGATGTAGATTACTATCGCACGGTTAAGGAAACAGGGGCGGAAATTATGGCAGAAATTGAGCAACGAGAGCGCGAGGAAACAGGTATTAAGACGCTTCGTGTTGCTTACAACAAGGTGTTTGGCTACTATATTGAGGTGACGAAATCGCTTATTGATATGGTGCCGGACAGATACATAAGAAAACAGACGCTCACCAATTGCGAAAGATATATTACACAGGAACTTAAAGATATGGAGAGTACCATTCTCGGTGCAGACGATAAACTCGTGGCAATTGAGTACGATATTTTCCAGGATTTGAGAGAGAGGGTTTGCGACAACAATGCAAGGCTTCGCCGTGTGGCGTCCTTTATTGCTGAGATAGACGTTTACCGTTCCTTTGGTGAGGTTGCAGACAAGAACGGTTATGTTTGCCCTGAGGTTGATAACTCTCTTGAACTTTATATCAAGGACGGCAGACACCCCGTAGTCGAGAAGTTTGTTACCGACAGTTACTTCGTGCCTAATGACACAACGCTTGACACCAAGGACAACAGGATAATGATAATCACAGGACCTAATATGGCTGGTAAATCAACCTATATGCGTCAGGTGGCTATTATAACGCTTATGGCACAGATTGGCTCGTTCGTTCCCGCCAAGGACGCCCATATAGGCATTGTAGATAAACTATTTACCCGTGTTGGCGCGTCGGACGACCTGGCAAGCGGACAGTCAACGTTTATGCTTGAAATGAACGAGGTCGCCGCTATACTCAAAAACGCAACCAAGCGCTCGCTTATCATCTACGACGAGGTTGGAAGAGGTACAAGCACCTTTGACGGTATGGCAATTGCCCGCGCCGTTGTGGAATATACCCACTCGAAAAAGATAGGAGCAAAGACGCTCTTTGCAACCCATTATCACGAACTCACCGATATGGAAGAGCAGTTCGAGGGCATAGTCAACTACAACATTGCGGCAAAGAAACGTGGCGATTCTATAATCTTCCTTAGAAAGATAGTTCGTGGCGGCACAGACGACTCCTACGGTATCGAGGTTGCAAAGTTGGCGGGTGTCCCCTCGGATGTGGTTAAGCGTGCAAGAGAAATCCTTAGTGAGATTGAGAGCAAGGGGCAACCGAGAAGAAGTGTTCGTATGGAGGCACGACAGGAGAGTGAGCCTGACCTCTTTACTGCAATTTTAGCCTCGCGAGATAGCGAGATAGCCGACAGGATAAGGGAGGTTGACCTTAACACTCTTACTCCGATTGAGGCTATGAATCTGCTCTTCGAACTTAAAAAAATGCTTAAGGTTTAAAATCTATATTCCCGAAAAGCCGTGGAATATAATAATTTAAGGAAACAAGATGCAAAGAATTAACATACTTGATTTTGAAATAGCCAACCTTATTGCGGCGGGCGAGGTGGTTGAACGCCCCTCCTCGGTGCTTAAAGAGTTGCTTGAAAACTCCATAGATTCAGGGGCTACCGAGATAGTAGCCGAGATAAAGCGAGGCGGTGTTGCGCTCATTCGTGTTAGTGACAACGGGTGTGGAATTGACAAGGACGACCTTCCCGTATCGATAAAAAGACACGCAACGAGCAAAATAAGGGATAAGAGCGACCTTGACGGGATTATGACGCTCGGTTTCCGTGGCGAGGCTCTGGCGGCTATTTCTGCGGTTTCTAACCTTACTATAATTACAAAGACTGTAGATAGCGACACGGGATATATGCTCGTTGCCGAGGCAGGCAAGGTGGTTGACCTATCGCCTGTTGGTTGTGCTGACGGTACAACCGTCGTTGTGAGCGATCTGTTTTACAACGTTCCCGCCAGAAGAAAATTTCTAAAAAAGGACTCAACCGAAGCGATGAACGTCACCGCCCTGGTTGAAAAGGTTGCTCTCTCTCGCCCTGATATTTCTATTCAACTGTTAATAGACGGACAGGAGAAGTTCAAAACCCCCGGTAACGGCAAGGTGCTTGACACAATTTCTGCGGTATTTGGCAGAGATTTTGCCTCTAAACTTATCGAGGTCAGCGGCAAGGATGGCGGTATTCTGGTAGAGGGCTTTATCGGTAGGAGCGACAACGTAAAGAAAAACAGAAATCTGATGAACGTTTTTATAAACGGCAGATATGTAAAAAGTCTTACTGCCCAGGCGGCTATCGAAAAGGCTTATACCTCATATATAGCGCCTGAGTGCTTCCCGACCTGCGTTTTGTTTATCAAGATAAATCCATCTATGGTTGATGTAAACGTTCATCCTGCCAAACTTGAGGTTAAGTTTACCGACGAGAGGTTGGTGTTTGAGGCTATCTATTACTCGGTCAGGGGTGCTCTTGAAAAGGGTGAGTACAGACCTGAAATGACTCTTGGACAGAGGAAGCCAAAAGCAAATCCCCTGACGGCTTATGTGCCGATAGGCGAGGACACCCGAGGCAAGCAGATATCCATTTCCTCTATCCCCGCATACATCAAAGAGGGGCAAAATCCTTCGCAAGGTACAAATAATAGAGGCGAGCCTACCCATCGCCCGTCTTATATAATCTCCGAAACAGAAAATAGAGGTGGCAAATACCCGACAACTGCCGAGCGACGCATAAGTTTTGGTGAGGATAGATCCAAAACCTCTGTCCAAACAGGGGATTACAATGCAACTCGCGAAAACCATGACTTGCTCGGCGAGGGAACTATGACACCTCGTGCGTCAATCGAACTTATTAGAACATACCAAAACACCGAGGCGGCAAACAGTGGCATTACTGTGACGGTAAAATCCGAAGAGCCGAAGTCACAAGAGGCAAAAGAGCCATCTGTCGAGCCTGTTTCGGGCTATAAGTATATTGGCGAGGCCTTTGACTGCTATGTTTTAGTTGAGTATGAAAACGCACTTTTAGTTATAGATAAACACGCCGCACACGAGAGGGTTATATTTGAGGATTTGAAGGAGAGAATGCTACAATATGGCATTATCGAAAGCCAACCGCTTTTAATTCCCTTAACCGTTACTCTTGACCATGAGGAAATCGCTGCTCTTTCGGAGTATGGGGAGGAACTGAGGAATGTGGGCTTTGACTTTGCCACAGAGGGGCAGAGGTGTCATATCAATGCAATGCCCTCGGATATAAGTTCTGCTGATGCAGAAAACCTTTTTGTAAGGATGCTTGACGAACTTATTTCGGGGCAGGGGACTCCCGACTTGACAAACGAGAAACGACGCGAGAAGGCTCTCTATCAAATAGCCTGCAAGGCGGCTATTAAGGGCGGTCGTGTCTATGACAGGGCGGTGCTCGACTGGCTGATAGGCAAATTGCTCGCTATTCCCGATATAACCGTTTGTCCCCACGGCAGACCTGTTGCTTATCGACTTACAAAAACAGAACTTGATAGACTGTTTGACAGATTAAAATAATTTGAAAGGCATATAAATGGCAAAATTTACATTACTTCGCACCGAGGGAAAGGCGCGCCGAGGCAGGTTTGAAACCGTCCACGGAACAATAGAAACCCCCGTGTTTATGAACGTTGGTACTTGCGGTGCTATAAAGGGTGGCATTTCTTCCGCCGACCTACGGGACGTCAGATGTCAGGTTGAGTTATCCAACACCTATCACCTGCATATAAGACCTGGTGACGACCTGATAGCAAGACAGGGCGGTCTTCATAAATTTATGAATTGGGACAGGCCTATTCTTACAGATTCAGGCGGTTTTCAGGTGTTCTCGCTTGCAAAACTTCGCAAGATAAGCGAGGAGGGTGTTGCATTTAACTCGCATTTTGACGGAAAGAGAATATTTATGGGCCCCGAGGAGTCTATGCGTATTCAGTCGCATCTTGGCTCGACTATCGCTATGGCTTTTGACGAGTGTGTGGAAAATCCCTCGCCATACCCCTATGTAAAGGCTTCACAGGAGAGAACCGTCAGGTGGCTTCGCAGGTGCAGAGCAGAGATGGATAGGTTGAATAGCGAAGAGGGAACAATAAACCCCAACCAACTTCTCTTTGGAATTAACCAAGGCGGAACTTATGACGACTTGCGTGTGGAAAATATGCAGGAAATTGCAAAAATACCCTGTGACGGCTATGCTATTGGCGGTCTTGCAGTAGGCGAATCTGCTGATGTTATGTACCACATTATTGAGGTCGTAGAGCCATATATGCCCACCGATAAGCCGAGATACCTTATGGGTGTCGGCACTCCGCAGAATATAGTTGAGGCGGTGTATCGTGGCGTTGATTTCTTTGACTGCGTAATGCCAAGCAGAAACGCAAGACACGGCAACCTCTTTACTTGGGAGGGCAAGATTAACCTCTTAAATGAGAAGTATATGGAGGACTCCCGTCCTATTGCCGTGGAATGCTCCTGTCCTGCTTGTCGAAACTATTCCCGTGCATATATTCGCCACCTCTTTAAGGCAAGAGAGGCACTCGGTATGCGTCTTGCGGTGCTTCATAACCTCTATTTCTATAACGAACTTATGGAAAAAATCCGCGAGGCACTCGACGAGGGCAGATACGAGGAGTTCTATCAGAAATATAGAAATCTCCTTGCCGAGCGGAGGAAGGATTAAATTAAGTATTATATTGGGTTTTTCCAAAATAATATTTCTATTAAATTAGAGGCTATGCCCTAAAAAAGAGGCTGAGTCATTAAGAATTCAGATGAACCAAGGGTTTTTGGGACTTTTGGGGCAAAAAAATCTGAATTCTTATAGCGAAGCGCCTTTGGGGCTCGCTTGATTTAGAGCAGAAATCGTCGGCTGACGAGCGATAGCCGTACAAAAGTACGGCGAGCGAGGAAACGGCGATAGAATAAAAACACCATAAAATGAAGAAAACCGGTGGTTTTCAACCTTAAT
>JAZUPL010000031.1:0-2834 GCA_045605175.1 Eubacteriales bacterium
TGAACTTCGTGCGAATAAATGAGTTCTGCCATTGTTATATCTCCTTAATTTTAATAAACATTTTTATATTTACCGAAGTAAAAGTAAATAATCAAAAATTACTTAACAATCTCGCCGTAAACTTCACCGAATGCACAGCAAGCGTTTGCCTCGTCTGTATCTATGTGCATAGCGGGAGCGAACTTGTCGCTAACACGGATAACAACGTCACCAAGGATAGCGGTACGCTCAGAGTTAATCTTTACGAAAACGATCTCCTTATCGGATACGCCCATCTCTGCGGCTGCCTCGGGAGTGAGGTGTATATGTCTTTTAGCAATTATAACACCTTCGGTGAGTTCAAGTTCTCTGCCGTTTGCGGGGTTTACAAGTTTGCAAGGAGTAGAACCTGCGGTGTCGCCACTCTCTCTGATAGGTGCGCTAACGCCAATTGCACGGGCATCGGTGAGCGAAATCTCAACCTGGCTTGCAGGTCTTGTAGGACCAAGAATAGATGCGTTAAGAGTACCCTTAGGGCCAACAACCTGGAGTTTCTCAGCGCAAGCATACTGACCGGGCTGGCTGAGGTCCTTTTTCTTAGTGAGTTCGTAACCCTCGCCAAAGAGAATGTCAACCGCTTCTCTGGAGAGGTGAATGTGTCTTGCTGAAGTCTCGACTAAAACCTGTTTCATTCGAAATAGTCTCCTTTTAAGTTTGTTAAATTTATACCAAAGCATATTATAACACATTATTTTATCAAAATCAATGTATAATTTGAAAAGATGTAGAGAAAAATAACAAAAATAATTGGGAGTTTATATGAAAAATAATCAAGAAAACGCCGAAAGCATCAAAGACGAACAAAGCGAGTACGGTGCGATTTCAATAAAAAACAAAAACGAGTCCTTCTATTGTCTATCCATAATAGGACAGATTGAGGGGCATTTCGCCCTTGAAAGTGGGCAAAAAACTACCAAATATGACCATCTCTTGCCCCTGCTTGTCGCCCTTGAAGAAAGCGACGATGTGGACGGTGTTGTTCTTCTCTTAAACACTCTCGGAGGCGATGTTGAGGCAGGGCTTGCTATATCAGAACTTATTGCAAGCATGACAAAACCAACAGCCTCAATAGTCCTCGGCGGCGGTCACTCGATAGGCGTGCCCTTGGCTGTTAGTGCAAAGCGCTCTTTTATCGTACCGAGCGCAACTATGACAATACACCCCGTAAGAACAAGCGGGACAATTTTAGGTGTGCCGCAGGCATTTGACTACCTCGAAAAAATGCAAAGCCGCATAATTAACTTTATCACCAAACACTCCTCAATTTCGGAAGAAAAATTCCGCACCCTTATGAATAGAACCGATGTTTTGGTCAACGACATAGGCTCAATACTAAATGGAATAGAAGCCTGCTCGGTCGGATTGATAGACCAAATTGGCGGAATTAGTGAAGCGCTTGACTACCTAAGAAGCGAATGTAAAAAGAACAGAAATGAATAGTATCATTTACATTTTACAACATTTTTGACTATAATAATTTACAAAGCGGCATAAAGCCTAAAATTTAATTAGACTGTATATCCTCAAAAAACAAACACAATAGGTCTGCCACGATAACGATGACAGACCTTTCAATTATGCTTTTTTAATTTTGTTTGAAATGTAGGACGGCAGGTAAGGAATAGTTTGCAGAGCGATATAGAAAAGATACATTATGACAACCGCCCATCCGTCGGGAACATCTCTGAATATATCCCCAAGGAAGAAGGAATCGAGTTTGAAGAACATATAATCTGCCCCAAAGGTGAAATTAAATATGTTTACAGGAATGGAAAATAGTAGCGTTGGTATAGGTGCAACCAAGAGTTTTCTTGCACTGTCAATTCCGGTAAAGGAATGCTCATGAGTCAATAGTAAAACTGCTGCGGATAATAGCATTACACCATGGTTAAACAATGTCAGGCATCCTGCGAAGGATATACAGGAATATGTACCTATAACATTTACAGGATATACAAAGTTTACAAGCGCTCCAAGTGTTCCGAGCGTGCATACATAACTGCCTACTGCGTGCTTAACGAGATCCTTGCCCCATAGAGCAAGTGGGAAGATGAAAAGAAAAATACTGCAAGGATAAAGTGGAAGATCTCCTTGAATAAATAAGCCGACCTCACGACCTGCCAACATTTCCCAAAATAACTTTATTATTTCTAAAACCAAAACCACCGCCCATAGCACAGTGAGGGTTATTTTCATTCGTTTCTTATCGATTTTGCTTAAAAGAATTGCCGAAGCCACCACAATAACAAACGCAATAATAGAAACTACTATGTGCAAGGGTGTAAATAGTGTCCCCGGTATTTCCGACGCAGGAGGGAGAAAGTCCTTGTGCGTAAAGAAGTTTTTAATTAAATCTATAAAACTCATACATCCTCCAAAGAAGTTAAAACATGATTTTATCATACTAATTATAAACTAAGAACATTTAGTAGTCAAACATATTTGACTTATTTCATTTTTTTTAAGAATCTCGATTAATGTCGAAAAGCAAAATTTTACAGTTTTATAAAGCAAAATATAATTTTGTACTGTTAAAAAACTTTTTTATATAAAAACAAAAAAGCCCTGCTATGCAGGACTCCCAATATATCAAAGATATTCAGGTTATACGTCTATAACTAAATATCCATTGAAAACCGAATAAAGAGTTTATGAAAGAAACAAGCGAAGCGTTATTGCAAATGATGCTTGAACTAATAAGGTTGTTCAAGCCCTCGGTCTATTAGTATCAGTCAACTGAACACATTACTGTGCTTACATCTCTGACCTATCAAACTCGTAGTCTACAAGTGACC